>DAOOUW010000015.1:0-19033 GCA_035390885.1 Bacteroidota bacterium
AATTCCCCTTCTCAGAAGGGGTGTCAACCGAAGGTTGACGGGGTAGTCTATCAAGACGGCGGCTTCGATACGGATTAATTCTTTTCCCCTTACCCATGTGTGACCCCGTGGGTTACAGGAGAAGTTGTCATACTCAGCCACCGTCAGGAACTCGGTTACCGAGTAGCGCGAAGTGCATATCAAGGCAACAAACCACTTGAATTACTCATTCATAATTTGGGTTATTTAGATTTTTCCAAAATTTAACTCTGTCAAAAGATAAAAAAATTGTCCGTTACAAAAATTCTGTAACGGACAACCATCCAACTCCTTCCCTTTCAAATTCTATTCGTTCGTTGGTTCTTTTTTGCGGGAAGCAGCAAATCGCACGAGTGTTATTACTAAAATGACGAGTACAAGGGCGACAATTACATAAACAACCCATGATGTCGGGGTAACAGAACTTCTCCATTCTGCAATTTTTTTCTCAATACCAACTTTCTGTTCCTCAGTCAATTTTCCAGATTCGACTAATGCGGGTAGCCACGATTTAAGCGAAGGATTCCAAATCTTTTCTTCGAAATCGCTATATCGTTTTGAGCGGATATTTTCCGGCTCCTGCTTGGTATTTTTGATCTCTTCATTGATGTAATTTGTCAACACAATGGTGAACTCATCTCCGCTTGCAAAGGATGTCAATGGAAATCCATTATCAGAGAACAACGTTGCAAGAGACTTCCATGTTCCTTCTTGAACTTTTTGTCCCCATGTGAGGAGTAATGAGTCTACTACGGTTGTTTCTGATTTCCGTTTTTTATCAGCGATGTAAATTTTCGCAAGCTTTGGTCCAAAAGCTTCCCATTGTTTTTTAAATTCGCTCTGTTGACGACTCATCTCAACATAATCTGCAGGAGTTAAATTTGTCGTTTCAAGAAATTGAATATTATCAATAATTGATTTTTTGATGTTCGTCAATACATTGCGGCGCTCGAGTTTCCCATAGAGACGCTGTTTTTCAACATCGCTCATCGTTGCAACATCTTTATCATACTGCAGGAATACACTGTCGAGTAATGCAAAAATGAGTTTATCCCGCTCTTGTAAATTTTGACGAAGACGGGCAATTACTTTATTTAAAGAATCCACAGCGGCAGAACTGATTGCTACGGATGCTGTCAGCGCTTTTGCAGCTTTTAAGAGTTGATCGTTTTGCTGGGATAGACTATCGATTACGCCGGCAAGCTCTCGCACTTGTAATTCTAATTCCATTATTCGCTGAAATTGCGATTCAATGACTCCAATATCTTTTTGACGAATAGTTAATCGCCCGCGCAAATTGACAAGTGTCGTTTTGAAATCGTCCGGATATAGAGCTTTATCCAATAATTCTTTCTGTTCCATATTTTCTTTTTCAAGTTCATCGATCATACTGCTAATTTCTACACATTCCTGCGCTGTCTGAGCTCCATCGATAAGGTGTGTAATATCCTTTACTTTTTTTTCGAATTGATCAACTATCGCTCGGTCGGAGCGAACTTGCGCATTCGTAACTGATACAAATAAAAATGAAACAAGAAATAACAATTTTGGGAATGAATCTTTTCGTTTGTTCATTATTTTTTCCCTCCTTCCTGAATGCCTTCCTTCGAAAGATAGACTGGTGCTACTGAACTATTTTTTTCATCAATGAGTTCGATAAGCTGATTCTTTTGATTCAATGCTGGCGCTTCAAGCCCTTTTTCCGACACTAAAATCTTTTTCTCTAACTTTAATGAAGCATCTGCCTGCCCAAATACATAAACATGCTTGAATGCTTTCCCTGTAATAAAGTAGTAACCCCGCAAATCACGAATGAGTCTTATAGAACGATCGGCAATGTTTACAGAATCCTTAAATTCTTCGAACAATAACGGCTTGATATTAAAACTCACCTGAAAGCGAGATTCCTTTACAAAACCATTTGTATCGGGTTTTAGAACAACCTCCACAGGCCAGGCAAAATCAGCAGGTTTTAAAGTTACTGTCGAACAACCAACGCTAAAAGACAAAAGTAGTAATAGAACTGCTCCAGAACAAAAATATTTTGGCATGCTAAACCTCCTTATTTATGATGTATTGGCTCCCCTCCACTTTATTTAAGCTATGAAAAAATAGTCAATTTCAATTCCGTATACAAGAATCTCCATCACATAGTGAGAAGTATTATTTCTATAGCTTCCCCACGCTCGTTTTTCGCAAATCATCGGACGATTTGACGCCAAGCGACTCATAAATTTTGATAGTAGCCTTCGATTGATTCAGGGTATAGAAATGAATTCCTCTTACATTATGGTCGAGCAAATCCAGAACTTGTTCTGTTGCCCAATGGATACCAATCTGCTGAATTGCTTCATCGGTGTTGGTGCGCGCTATAGCGCGAAGCAATTTTGCAGGGAAATGAGCTCCGCCTGTTTGTTCTGCAATCCGAAACATTCCTTTTCGTGAAGTAATGGGCATAATTCCAGCAATAACTGGAACTTTAATGCCAACTAACTCGCATCGTTCACAGAAATCATAAAAATCTCTATTTTCAAAAAACATTTGTGTACAAATGTAATCAGCCCCAGCATCAACTTTTGCCTTCAGGTAATCGATCTCCTTTAATCGATTTGGCGTTTCCGGATGTCCTTCGGGATAACCAGCGACGCCAATACCAATATTGGGATAATTAGTCTTAATGAAACTGACCAGCTCGAAAGCATACCGAAAACCTTCTGGATGCGGAGTAAAGACTGTGCTTCCTTTTGGTGGATCGCCGCGCAATGCCATAATGTTTTCTATCCCTGCTGCGACATATTGATCAAGAAGGGCTTTGATTTCATTTTTCCCAGCTCCAACGCAAGTCAGATGAGATACAACTGTTAAATGCGTTTCTCTTTGAAGACGCACAACAAGCTCTTGCGTATATTGTCTCGTTGATCCCCCAGCTCCGTACGTAACGCTGACATACGATGGCTTTAATGGAGCTAATTCTTTTATTGAATTAAAGAGTTGAGCTGAAGTTTGCTCCGTCTTCGGTGGGAAAAATTCAAAACTAAAATGCGTTCCTGGCTGTTGTAATATTTCAGTAATGTGCATATTAACCTTCAAAAATATAAGTCAATTATACATATTTCTCCCAACGAATTCAATTATATTTCCACCAACTATTGAAAACCAACCAAATTTCTTGCACTTTCTTAAAAAGAGAAATTCAAATCAAAGAAACAATGAGAAGAGATCTATGACAAAATCAATTCCTAAAGAGCTTCCCCCCAAAAAACGTTCTTCTATTCCTGAAAAATATCAACACGGGATTGCAATTTTTTTAATTTACCTTTCTCTTTTAGTGTTTTTCTGGGGAATCATTATCGATGAAAAAACTTTCATCGCCTCTGATACTATTGCAGGAAAATCTTTTCAAACTCTAATGAAAGATGCCGAAGCTCAGGGAATTTTTCCTTTGTGGAATCCCTACATCTTTTGCGGCATGCCGGGATATGCCAGTCTTTCTGTCTTTGGTTCACGAACATTCGACATCTCCGATGCGCTCTTCAACAACTTCAGGAACTTCTTCTCCCTCACCTTTCTTAACAACTGTGAAATTGGATATATCTTCGTGTACTACCTTTTACTTGGAATTGGTGTGTACTGGCTTGTTTACAAAAAGTTGAAAAATATTCCGGCGGCTCTCATTGCAGGCTTAGCGGTAATGCACACCACATCGTACATTATCTTCATTATGATTGGACATATGACCAAAGTTCCTGTCATTTCATTTCTTCCTTATGTACTTTTAATCCTTGAAGAATTGCAAAAAAAATTTCGTTGGTGGCTTGCATTGCTCCTTGCAATTGTGCTACACTACATGCTGAAACCAACTCACCTGCAGGTAATCTTCTATTGCTATTTTACATTAGGAATTTATTATCTCTATTACATTATTCGTGCCTTGATAAAAAAAGAATCAATAGCGGGCTTCATTCGTTCTGGTCTGACGCTGGTGGTTGCATCCATTCTTGCTGCTGGTATGACGGCCGATCAATACCTGCAAACGTACGAATACTCCCATTACTCAATTCGTGGAACAAGTCCAATTCTTGAAAGGAACTCTCTGAACGAAGCAAGTAAAAATACAGAATTAAATGGAGGCCTCGACTACGACTATGCCACAAGTTGGTCATTCGCTCCATCCGAAATTGTTACATTTTTCATTCCTTCAGCGTATGGATTTGGATGGCATACTTATAAAGGAATTCTTACACGGAATCAACCTATGCGCCTTAATACCTACTTTGGACCTCAACCATTTGTTGATGGACCGCAATATATGGGAATTCTTGTTCTCTTATTGGGTATTCTTGGATTTTGGAAATATCGTAAAGAGCCATTTGTACAATTCATCGGCATTGTAATTATTCTGGCTCTATTGATGTCATTCGGTAAGGAATTTCCTCTCCTTTACAACGCAATGTTCTACTACTTTCCATTTTTCAATAAGTTTCGCGTACCATTAATGATTCTTATGCTTGTTCAATTCTTTATGCCAATACTTGCAGCCTATGGAGTACATTGGATACTTACTGCAAGTAATCATCTCCCAGCAAAGCAAATAAAAATCTGGCGGCACACAGGAACTATCGTTGGAGTATTGGCTATTCTTTCGTTTGCTGCAAAAGACATATTTATTGCAGCGTATCAAATATTTATACCAAAACAATCGGCGCTCGAAGCATTAAGTAGATCATACGGCTCTAATTCGATGGTACTCGAAGAGCTTTATAAAGATATCACGCAGATGGTCGTGTCTGATATTTCCATTGCTCTTCTATTAATTACAGCTCTTTGCTTACTGAGTCTAATGGCCTGGAAGAATAAAATATCATCTCTCAATTTCGGAATTCTTCTGACAGCTCTCATCCTCATTGACCTGTGGCGTGTAAACGAGAGACCAAAAGAGATGTTCCCAAAACAAAAACTCGAAGAATCATTTGCTACGCCAGATTACGTGCGTTTCCTTCAACAGAATGACACTTCACTTTTTAGAGTTCTGGAATTTGAAAACGGACATCCCCCTTATAATAATGCGTTAGCTTACTGGAGAATTCAAAACGCTTATGGCTACCATGGCGCCAAGATGCGTCAAATTCAAGATATCTTCGATGTCGTAGGAATTGGGAATCCTTTGCTTTGGGGTTTAATGGATGTCAAATACATTATTTCCGATCGTCCAGATTCAAGTCAGTTGTTTGCATCGGTTTTCAATGGACAACGATATGTTCTATACAATCGCGCGCATATGCCACGCGCCTTCTTTGTCAATCGTTACGAAGTAGCTAAGGATATTGACATACTTACGAACATAAAGGATATGAACTTCGATCCAATGGATGTCGCCTTTTTGATGGATGATCCAAAACTTACTATCGATCCACCAAAGGATAGTGCAAGCGTAAAGTATTCACGATATGGCATTCAGGACCTCGAATTAGATGTAACGGCAACAGGAAATAATTTGCTCTTTCTCAGCGAAAGCTGGTATCCTGCTGGCTGGAAAGCATATCTTGACGGACAAGAAGCGCCAATCTATCGGCTCAATTATATGTTCCGTGGAATTGCAGTTCCACCGGGTACTCATAAAATTGCGATGACATTCAAACCTCAAACATTCTACGTCGGCAAAACGATCAGCCTCATCATCAACCTTATTACCGTTGGCGGATTGCTGTGCATTGGAACTTTCTATGGAATTACGTATCTAAGATTACGGAAAAGACAATAGAATGTTTTGCCCGCAATGAACAATCGTCTCAAAAAACTATACCATCGATTGAAATATCGTTTGCTGGGAGGGGACGAACGCACCACCCGCACAAAGCGCAATATTCTTGCAATGTTTATAATTCGCGGCTTGAGTCAAGCTACTGGATTATTGATAGTACCCCTGACGCTTAGATATCTTAATACCACAAAATACGGCATTTGGCTTACACTAAGCTCGATTATTATGTGGTTCAATTTTTTTGATATTGGATTGGGGAATGGATTACGGAACAAGTTAGCAGAAAGCTTAGCCAAGAATGAAACTGAACTAGCGAGAACGTACGTCAGCACGACCTACGCATTCTTAACTTTGATAAGTATCGGACTTCTTCTTATTTATCTCTTCCTTATGCCATTTCTCAATTGGAGCCGAATTCTTAATACTCCGCCAGAATTATCCCAGGAAATTAACATCGTAGCGTTTATTACATTCGTTGCATTCTGTTTGAGATTTGTTTTCGGAACTATTAGTATAATATTGCTCGCGCATCAGGAACCGGCTATTAACAGTCTTATCGATTTTTTCATCAACATTACCACACTTATTTTTATATGGATTTTAACACGCATTCATCAAAGTTCTCTGGTTGCATTTAGTGTGGTACTATCTCTTGCAAGTGTCGGAGTGCCATTCCTTGCTTCTCTTTGGTTCTTCACTCATCGCTTTAAAAATTTGGCGCCATCCTATCGATCCGTAGACTTGGCCTATGGTAAAGGACTTATCAATCTGGGGGTACGATTTTTTATTCTTCAGGTTACCTATGTACTTCTATTTTCGACTTCAAACATTCTTATTAGCCAGTTATTCTCTCCAGAGAATGTTGTGCCATACAATATTGCTTATAAATACTACAATCTTTTGGCAGTAGCCTTTTCAATTCTTTTGGCGCCATTTTGGTCAGCGTACACAGAAGCATACACAAAAAATGACTACAATTGGATAAAGGGCACTATGCGGCGACTACAGCAAGCTTGGGGATGCTTATTGCTTGTTACAATTCTATTTACAATCGTTGCCAATGATTTCTACCGACTGTGGGTTGGCAAAAATGTTTATGTACCAATCGAGATTTCTTTGGCTATCGCTTTTTACATACTCGTTACTTCATGGTCGTCTATGTATTCTAATTTCATTAACGGTACGGGGAAAATACAGCTTCAAGTCTATGTATCAATAATTATAAGTGTCATCAATATCCCGTTTGCAATTTTTCTAGCGAAGAATTGCCATTTAGGTATTGTCGGAGTAATTCTTGCGCCTTGCATTTGTCTTTTACCAGGATGTTTTATCTGGCTCATACAATTTAATAAAATATTATCCGGCAGAGCGACTGGCGTATGGAATAAATAATTAAATGAAAATAAAGTTAAAAATATTTTTGCAACCGCTGTACGGTTGAGCGCTATAATATAATTACTGAAATGGCTCAAACATTCCTTCTTCAAATCAACTCTTAGGCAAATCCGTAATTGAAACTAAAACAATTAAATAGTATAATTTAAAAAAGGAACTTTTATGGCAGAAACTCTCGGATCACTGTGTGATAAGCTTACGATAGTGAAGTTGAAACAATTCCATTCAACAGAACCTGAGCAATTAATAAGTCTATCAGAACAAGAGAAACAATTACAGGAAGAAATAGATCAATTCATATTAGCCGCGATACGCGGAGAAATTCCATATGAGCGTTTGAGTTTTGTATCAAATAAGGTATACAAGAAGGAAGGAAATGTTGTCGCAGAAGTATTAGGTAGTATTGGCAGTGTTTTTTCTCAGCTTGCCGAAATTAATTGTAAACTCTGGCATAAACAAGAATTGATATACGATTTTGAAAACGTTCCGACTGCAGAAAAGGATAATGTAATAAAACAGGTAGCGGTACTCAATTTAGAACGTAACAAATGTATTGATCAAATAGACAAAAGTTTGCAAGAAATTATAAAGTGTAAAAAACATAATTAACAAGAGGATTCTAATGCATTTGATCCATAGAAAAACCTGTCGTGTATGTGGCTCTAGCGCACTTACAAAAGTAATTGATCTTGGCGAGCAATATTTACAGGGCTCTTTTGTAAAGCCAGGAAAAGAAACACCCCCAATGCGAAAAATACCGACGACACTTGTTCGATGCGATCCTACGAAAGATGAACATGCTTGTGGGTTACTCCAAATGGAGCATACTGTACCGCCGGAAATTCTTTATTCCTCATACTGGTACTACTCCGGCACCAATGACACTATGCGTAATCATCTTAAGAGTATTGTAAATGAGGCAATAGCCATATTAAATGAAAAAGATGCAACTGTACTTGATATAGGTTGCAATGATGGAACTCTCTTAAATTATTATCCTAGTTCATATAAAAAATATGGTATAGATCCATCAGACATAGCTCTAAAAATTAAAGGCGATATTACCGTAATTCAGGATTTTTTCCCGTCGGATGAGTTGCTGGCATGTTTAAACGGGAGAACAATCGATATCGTAACATCCATCGCGATGTTCTACGATCTTGAAGACCCGATCTTATTTGCAAAGGCAATAAAAAATATTCTATCCCCGAAGGGCATCTGGATATTTGAGATGTCTTACATGCCAACAATGCTTCAAATGACTTCTTACGATACGATTTGCCATGAGCATTTAGAATATTACAGTCTTGCTGTAATTGAATATATTTTGAAACTTTCCGGATTGAAAATTTTTAATGCTGTACTCAATAATATTAACGGCGGAAGTATACGATGCTTTGCTACACATGCAGATAACTTCGTCTATAAAAGGGATGACTTTTTACAGAATATACAAACGCTTCATAAGCAAGAATTCGATTTAGAACTTGATACAGACAAGCCTTACAAAAATTTCCAAGATCGTGTAAACGTCCACAAAGATGAACTTAACAACTTACTGAGAAAGCTTAAGAAAGAAGGTAATCGCATCCATATTTACGGTGCGTCTACAAAAGGCAACACGATATTACAATGGTGTGGTATAGACAACCGTATTATTGATTTTGCAGCGGAACGAAATCCAGAAAAATATGGATCTCATACACTTGGCACAGATATTCCAATAATTAGCGAATCGGAGTCACGAGCCATGAAACCGAATTATTATTTAGTATTGCCATGGCATTTTAAGGAAGAATTTATTCAACGCGAAAAAGAAACAATTGAACAAGGCGTTGGTTTAATATTCCCTCTTCCAACTATCCACGTTGTTAAAAAGTAGCTGATATTATTATGACATTGATTAGAAGAAAATTTAATCAAATTAAAAGCCTCCTTGAATATCCAAAATATGAACCGGTAACAAAATCTCTTTGTAAGTTCTTAAAATCATCTGAAGAAGTTGAACTTTGTACTAGATATCTTTATCAAAGAGGATATGAACCACATGTAATTAAGTTCAAAAATTGGGATTTAGCCAATATTATCCCGGAAATTCATGATGGCAACTTTTTAGATATGGGAAGTTCAGATTCTTTTATTCTAAAAAACTTAAAATTAAATGGAATTAACGGCGAGTTGTTTGGAATCGACTTACGTGAGCCAATTTCACCCGTAAGGGGTGTTCACTATGCTATTGGCGATATGCTTCAAACAAATTATCCTGATAATTTCTTTAAGAATATTTCGTGTTTATCTGTTATCGAACATGAAGTGGATTTTAATCGCTTTGCTAAAGAAGCATCCCGTCTCCTGATAAATGGTGGTAGATTGTTTGTTACTTTTGATTATTGGAATCCAAAAGTAACATCTAATATAAAACTCTACGATCTATCTTGGCAACCTCTTGATAGAAATGCAGTTATCAACCTTATCAATGAATGCAGTCAATATCAACTCTATCCTGTTCAAGAGATGGATTGGACTTTAGGCGATCCAATAGTCAATAAAGAAAATTATTCTCCTGATCCATCCGTTAGTTATACTTTTGGATTAATAACCTTCCAAAAAAAGTTATAAAAGAAATAGATTATATATGGCAAAGGCAATAATTTTCGGAGCCGGTGGACAAGATGCATACTACCTTGATCAATTATGTTCTAAGAGAGGAGTTGAATGTATTGGAATTCCTGTTGGGGGAGGCGAATTACACGTTGACATAAAAAAATTCGATCAAGTTGAAGCTTTAGTCAAACAGCTTCGTCCTGATATGATTTTTCACTTTGCTGCAAAATCTACAACTCGACATGACGCATTATTTGATAACCATGAAACCATTTCAACTGGATGTATTAATATCTTAGAATCAGTTAAACGGCATTCTCCCCATACAAAAGTATTTGTTACTGGGAGTGGACTTCAGTTTAAGAATATTGGAAAGCCGATATCTGAGAATGATGAGTTCGAAGCCACCAGCCCTTACTCTATCGCTCGCATTCAATCTGTCTATGCGGCACGTTATTACCGTTCGTTGGGGATTCGTTCGTACGTTGGTTATTTATTTCACCATGAAAGTCCACAACGTCAGCCTCATCATATTAGTAGAATGATTGCCCTTGCTGTCAAACACATTGCAAGTGGTAATAACGATATTTTAGAATTGGGAGATATCTCAGTAAAAAAAGAATGGACTTATGCAGGCGATGTAGTAGAAGCAATTATGTTGCTCATGGAACAAGATAATATTTTTGAAGCTGTAATTGGATCCGGTAAAGCATACTCAATAGAATATTGGCTAGAATGTTGTTTCAGCCTGATTGGTAAAAATTGGCAAGATTATGTGAAAATCCGTGAAGGGTACAAAGCAGAGTATCCAATACTTGTTTCAAATCCAACGTTAATAAAGAGTTTAGGCTGGAAACCAAAAGTAGAAATCGAAGAACTAGCAAAAATCATGATCGAGCAATAATTTTAACTAATTATCTAGTTAAGAGGTAATCATAAATACTAAAAAGAGAATTTTACTCGGACAATTAGGAAGAAGAGGCGATTGTCTCTTTGCTACCGCTGTTGCTCGCCAAATTAAACAGGATTTTCCAGATTGTCATTTAACATGGGCAATTAGTTCTTTGTACAAGTCAGTAATAGAAGCCAATCCGTACGTGGATGCTATATGGGAAGTAAAACAAGATACTAATGAAAATGTGGTAAGCGTTTGGAATAAGTTTGAAGAAGAAGCTAAGTATAAAAAAGAAAATGGCGAATTCGACGAGATATTTTTAACTCAAGTACATCCAGGAAACTTTCAGAATTACGACGGTACTTGCCGTTCATCATTGTTTCGAGGATATCCCAATCCCATCACTGTGCCTATCACACCCATAGTTGTATTAACAGATACTGAAGTTAATAACGTCAAAAGGTTCGTTTCAAAGTATAACCTTTCAGATAAGGATAGAGTCATTCTTTTTGAATGTGATGCCAATAGTGGGCAATCATTCTTAACCCCTGAATTTGCATTAGAAACTGTAAAAATCGTTTTAAAAAAAGAGAGTTCTATAAAATTTATTCTTTCATCTAATAAACCAATTGATGGAGATGGACATAATATTCTTGATGGCAGTGAACTAAGTTTTAGAGAAAATGCCGAGCTTACAAAATATTGTGAATTACTCATTGGATGTTCAAGTGGAATTTCTTGGCTTGCAACTTCCGACTGGGCAAAACCATTACCGAAAATACAATTATTGAATGCAAAGACTTATATGTACGCATCAATGACCGAAGATGCGCGATATTTTGGATTACCAACAGATAATATTCTTGAAATGCAAAGTTGTACACCCGATCGTCTTGCGAATTGTATCCTTGATTATTTAAAGGATGGCTTCCCATATATACGGGAAAAATATCACCAAGAATGTAAAATTAAGTTTGATTTCTATTTTCAACAAATACATTATGAGTTATTGACAAAAAATGAATTTTTAAAAGCTGCACAATCAATTAATGCGGCATTTGAACGATATTCTTATTCTGCTACAGGTACTGAAGAACTAAGATATATTGTCAATAATATATTTTCCCCCTATTTAAACATTTTCTGGAATAATATAAACGATGCTGATAAAAATGAAATATGCAAAATCCTTCATTACCATCCAGACAGTGGAAACAGAATAGCTATCTACCTTCATAGCATAGCTAAAATATTATTAAGTATGTATAGAAGCGATGATATTGCTAAAAGACTTTTGAGGGATATAATTTTAAGAGGTCTGGTACCCAAAAGAGTAAAACAATGAATGTATGCGTTGTCATAGTTACTTATGGAAATAGATATCGCTTTCTTGAAAGAGTGATTGATTCATTAGTAACAAGTGGCATATCAAGAATTATCGTTGTGGATAATAATTCTGAAACCGAAAGCAGAAAACAACTACAAAAGAAAGAGGAAGATTTAAAAAGAATATTGAAGGTAATTCATCTCAAAGAGAATCTTGGTTCCGCTGGTGGATATAAATGTGGCTTAGTCGCTGCTCAAGCAGAAAATGACTGCGAATATATTTGGCTGTTAGATGATGATAATGTCCCTCGACCTCAAGCTTTAGGCATATTGGAGGACTTTTGGAAGAATTATCCCATGAATAACAAAGAAAACAAATTATGCTTGTTATCTTATCGTATATCTAGTCCAGCTTATAAAGAGCTTGCAAGATTAGATTCATCTTCCATTGAACCCATTCTTGGTAGTAGAAATGCTGCTCTCGGATTGAATATTTTTCGGTTACGGCAAACTCGATATAATTCTAGACTCTTCAGAAGTTTTTTTAAAGATGATGAGATTATTTTAAATAAACATTATGGGAGGATTCCAGTTGCACCTTACGGTGGGATGTTTTTCAACAAGCAAATTCTAAATATTATTGGTTATCCTAATGAAGAGCTATTTCTTTATGGAGATGATTATGAATTTTCGTATCGGATAATTCAACATCAAGGTGAAATCATTCTAGTGTTAGACAGTATAGTGGATGATATTGATGTATCAGAGAATAAAGGTATGAGTGTAAATAATGATAATTTATTCCGATTATATTATACAAATAGAAATTATTTGTATTTCCAAAAAAGTTTATCCAATAATAAAAAAATCTTTATGCTAAATTATTTTGTCTATTGCACCTTTTTAAGAATTAAAAGGGCTTTCCATTTCCTTTTTAAAGATGCAGACCCAATGAAAATTTCAATTCTATTAAATGCTTTCGAAGATGCAAATACGGGACGTCTAGGTAAACAAGATAAAAGGATTTATTTATCTTCAAATTGATGTTTTCTAAATATATTAGATTGTTTAATTTGAGTTTGAGATAGCCTATGCCTGAACAACAATTTACAACGCCAATTTTATTTTTGATTTTTAATCGGCCTGATACCACAACGCAAGTGTTTCAGCAAATCAGAGCCGTGAAGCCAAAGTATCTTTATGTTGCAGCCGACGGTCCACGGTCAAATAAACCTGGCGAAGAAGAATTATGCCAGCAAGCTCGTGATGTTGTACTAAACTATATCGATTGGAATTGTGAATTGAAGACTAGATTCCAGGAAAAGAATTTAGGGTGCAAATTAGCCGTTAGTTCTGCTGTTACATGGTTCTTCCAGAATGTTGAAGAAGGAATTATCTTAGAAGATGATTGCCTGCCCGATTTATCTTTCTTCAATTTTTGCAAAACATTGTTGGAATACTATAGAGATAACTATCAGATTATGCATATTGGAGGAGCAAACTTCCAAAAAGGTAAGATTCGCAGTGATGGTAGTTATTACTTTTCAAAAATAAATCATGTCTGGGGTTGGGCAACATGGAAACGTGCGTGGAAATTATATGATCTAAATTTAGCTACTTTTCCTACGTTCCGTGATAACAATGGAATCAAGAAATACTTTCAAAACTCACGATTAGAAAAATTTTGGGAGAAAAGGTTTACTATAGCATACGAGAATAAAATCGACACTTGGGATATTCAATGGCAGTATGCTATGTGTTATAACAATGGCCTATCAATCATTCCTAATTATAATCTTGTCTCAAATATTGGTTTCGGTCAAGTGGGGACTCATACAAGTATGTCCTTTCACCCACTAGCAAATATTCCACGTACCAAACTTGATAAAATTATTCATCCCTCTGATATGACTCCAAACATAGAAGCTGATGTTTATTCATCTAAAATATATTTCGCTCCTAATAAAATAAGAAAACTACTTTATATCGTTAAAAATACTGTCCATAAAAAATGGTAAGGGCTCCCTATGTTTAACAACATTCACAATTGGTTTGAAAAAATCCTCCTTAAACTATTTAATCGAATTGACAAACCTGCGATTGAAAATCGTATTCTTTTAGGCCAAATACTATCTCAGAGAGTAAAACAAATTGACAAACCAATATCACTTGCTGATGTAGAATTTAAGATTTTCTCTCAACATAGAGAGGATGGAATTATTCAATATCTTATCAGTCATATTCCAATTGAAAACAAAACTTTTATCGAATTTGGCGTCGAGGATTATCGTGAGTCAAACACAAGATTCTTATTAATGAATAATCTCTGGAAAGGTTTGATATTTGATTCTGAAAAAAAATATATATCGAGAATTCGAACATCGAATTTTTATTGGAAATTTGATCTTACAGCTGAGCAGGCTTTTATTACAAAAGATAATGTAAACGAACTTTTTGAGAAATTTGGATTTAAAGGGGACATAGGACTTTTGAGTATTGATATCGATGGAAACGATTATTGGGTTTGGGAAGCAATTACTGTAATACAACCGCGAATTGTTATTTGTGAGTATAATAGTGTCTTCGGTAAAGATTATGCTGTTACAATTCCGTACAACCCCAATTTTAACAGAACAAAGGCTCATTATTCGAATTTATATTTTGGCGCTTCGATGAAGGCGCTTTGCTTCCTTGCTGAGAAAAAAGGTTACTATTTTATTGGGGCGGATAGTTCGGGTACAAATGCTTTCTTTGTTAGGAAAGATGTTGCACAAAACGTTCCTCATACAACTTGTGATGATGGCTTTATCGAAAAGATAGCAAGAGAAGCACGAGATTCTAAAGGCGCTTTAACTTTTATTTCCGGTGAAGCATGCAAAAAAATTATTGAAAATATGATAGTTCTAGAGATTACTTCTGGAAAGGAAATATGTATTAGAGACCTGACAAAATCATAGTAAAAACATTGACTTATAAAATAAATTAAATTAATTTTTACCGGGTCTTTAAGTCTATTCATTTATTGACATTAAGGGAGAATGGTTATGAAAAACCAATCCAAGACCATATTGACACTTTCTTTTTCCTTTTTATTGTTCGTTTCCATCCTTCAAGGACAAAGTAATGTCTTTCCAGTAGAGTCCAACAGCCTAAATGATTTTTCAAATTTGATATCCACACCGATGAGTATTGAACAAGTATATTTCTATAGTTCATCTATTGGATGGGCTTATGGAAGTAATGGACATTTACTAAAAACAACCAATGGTGGAAAACAATGGATACAGCAAGATGCTTTGACAAATGATTTCATACTGAAATCTCATTTCGTCAATGAAAATGTCGGATGGATTTGCGGGTTGAACAGTCTTCTGAGAAAAACAACCGATGGGGGAAAAACTTGGACAGTTGTTCAGTTAGACACGAGAATCGATCTCTTTTGGATATTTTTTATCAATGAAAATCGAGGATGGATTGTTGGAGATAATGGATTCGTTTCCACAACTACAGATGGAGGATTGCATTGGCATATTCAAAATAGTAATACTTCCTCACAATTAAGAAGCGTAGTATTTGCAGATGTTAACAATGGTTGGGCATGCGGTAATAATGGTACTGTCATTCACACTACGGATGGCGGACAAACATGGTTGCCTCAAATTACTAATACTAATATTTATCTATGGTGGATTGAATTCGTTGATTCATTACATGGTTATATAGCAGGTGGCCATTATGATGATAACAGTTCGATTTTCCTTTCTACAACCGATGGAGGAAATAATTGGCAGCCACATGATTTATCTCAATACTCGTACCCATTATACCCATTATTCAGTGTTGATTTTATTGATAAGGATATTGGATGGACAGTTGGAAGAGGAGGATTAATTCTCAAAACTACTGACGGTGGAAATAGTTGGATCGATCAGTCGTATTATCCTCCTTTATGGTTTTCCGATGTTTATTTCCTTAATAAAGACACAGGATATGTATTTAATCCGGGTGAAAATTGCAAATTACTCTGCACGACAGATGGCGGTGAAAATTGGGAAGTAAGAAATATTTACGCATCAAATGAGTTTGCTTCTCTTGTTGTTAAAGACGTTCCTAACGATAATGGCAAAAATGTTTTTCTCTCATGGAAACTCAATACTTCGCCATTGGTTTTAGGAATTACTCGTTTTGATGTTTATAGATATGATCTGGGATCCTGGACGTACTTAAACATTAGTGTTCCAGCCTTGAATGATCTCGAATATCAAACCATCGCGCCTACTCTCTATGATTCTACAAAAATTCACGGTATCTATTATTCGGTCTTTAGAGTAGTAGCACGTACGGCGTATCCATATAATTATTGGATAATTGGACCAGACAGCGGATATTCTGTAGATAATCTACCTCCGAAAAAACCAAAAAACGGAAAACCCAAAAAGCTATCCGATGGTAAAATACTACTTGAGTGGAACAAAAATGATAATGAATCCGATAATTTTCAGGATTACGTTATTTATCGTTCAACAAGTACAGATTTCCCTCTATCAGCCGAAACCAGAATTGCTTCTACGACCAGCACATCCTTCATTGATGAAAACGGAAATGAGAATTTATACTATAAAGTAACCTCACGAGATTCTTCTGGCAACGAAAGCGAACCTCTCCTTCTTTCTTTTGCCGACGTTACACTTGTGGATAAAAATACACCGACAACCTTTGAACTTTCTCAAAATCATCCTAATCCGTTCAATCCAACGACTATCATTCCTTTCTCTATTCCTAACCAGGCATTTGTAACATTAAAGGTATACAATTTACAAGGGAAAGAGGTTGCTACACTTGTTTCCGAAAATCTAGGACCCGGAAACTATACAAGGGAATTTCAGGCGAGCAATTTGTCGAGCGGGATTTATTTCTATCGTCTGGAAGCAGGAAATTTTTCATCTTCCAAAAAAATGATTATTTTGAAATAACATTATTGAATTAAGATATTTTTATTTTTTTCTGAGTAATGAGCCAACGACACTGGCTCATTACTCTTTTAATTTCACTTGCAAAGGATACTCGAAACTGCAAAATCTTAAACAATTATTCCTCAGACTTTGGAATTCACCTCTAGTGGTTGTACTAAAACGATTCTTGCTTCGGTCTTTTCATCTTTTACGCCTCTTCCTTTATTTCCCGTTTGATTCGCTTGTACGGCGACATACCAACAAAATACAAAACCAGACATTACTCATTATTAAGTTAGAAGGCATTGGAGATTATATTCTATTCAGAAATTTTATCGAGATTCTTAAAAATCATCCACAATTTTCGGAATATAGAATTACTCTTTGTGGCAATACTTCCTTTAAAAATTTTGCTGAATCTTTCGATTCATCGTTTATTAACGATTTTATATGGATGAATCCAAAAAAATTCCAAACAAACCCGTTGTACCGAAAAAAAATGTTACGGGAAATTCGACATCGAGGGTTCGACACTGTAATCTATCCAACACACTCGCGCGACTCACTTCTTGGTGATTCAATTGTACGCTGCTCTGGCGCTCGGAATCGAATTGGTACAGCCGGCGATGATGTCCATGCAAAGGATTGGGAACGCAAATTCTTTAATCGTTACTATACGCAACTTATTAAAATTCCTGATAATATTTACTTTGAGTTTCTGCGAAACAAAAATTTCTTTGAGCAGCTTCTCGATGAACAGCTATCCATATCAAAGCCATTTCTTCGTATAACACAGTCATCCTCTTTCGACATACCAAAGCCCTATGTAGTAATGTGTCCTGATGCTCAACTCTACAAAAGGCGATGGGACATCAATAATTTCCTCATCTTAAGTGAACATCTTTATAAGCAATACCAACTAATCAGTGTTTATACCGGTGGGAAACCAATCGATAGAGAAAATATCGAACTCAAGAATCATCAATTTATAATCGATCTCACTGGAAAGACAACGCTAACGGAAACAGTGGAACTTATTTCTGCAGCGTCTCTTGTTGTTGCAAACGATACCGGCGTTAGCCATATTGGAGTGGCTCTTGATAAACCTGTTGTGGTAATTTCAAATGGTAACCACTATGGTCGTTTTACCTATCTTCCCGAGGTTTATGATAAAATATCCTATGTCTTTCCGCCAAAGTTCTACAAATATAATTTTACATCCGAACAACTGGTTCAAAATTATAAGTACGGTTCTTTCCTTAATATCAACACAATAACTATCGAGCAAGTACTTAAAACAGTGCATAATGCTATTAATAATTATTGCAGAGATAAGAACGATTCAAGGTAGAGAATTTGCAACAGTTAAGACTTTTCAATCGCCTGTTGTATTATGCCTGCAAACTCTTCCGCAATTTTTTCCCGACTGAATTGAAGCGCTAAAAGTGGATCGGGTGAGATTGATGCAAGCTGTTCAAAAATATCGTTACAATGATAACTATAGGGGAAAATTTTACCGCTGTTCGTCATTTGTAAAAGTTGAGCAACTTCTTCATTATCATCGCCAAATGCAATAATTCGATTTCCTGTTCGCATGTATTCAAAAAGTTTCCCTGGCACATGCCTTTTTTCAGTAGCACAAACAAGTAAATACGACGCATTTACCATTTCCTGCACCACTTTCGAATATGGAAGAAAGCCAAGAATTTCTGTATATGGCGTCAATCCTGCATTATCAATTGCCTGCTGAATTCCGGGACTAACAGTGCCTGCAAACCGAAGACGTAACTTTCTTCCATTCTGAATTTCTTTATTCACACTTTCCCAAAAATGAACAGGATTCTGAAAATCAAAAATATTGCCGGCATGTAAAATCACTTCTTCATCTTGTGGAATTTTCGAGACCGACTGGAAATATTCCTCATTGTATCCCCAATAGCACACAAAGGATTTTTTTCCAATCTCTGGATATTTGAGACAATAATGGTTGCGAGTATCGTTTGTTACAAAAATAATACGATCCGCTGATTCCATTACCGAGCGCTCGAGATGATTATCAATTGCAAGAGTTAATCGACTGCG
>DAOOUW010000015.1:19133-21068 GCA_035390885.1 Bacteroidota bacterium
TATAGAGTCGGAAAGGATCGTTAGATTTTGTTTTAACAAATAATGTATCTGGATCAACTTCTTTGAGTAGCGTTTCATCTCTCGCAGAAAATGTGTCCTCTTCAACCGTTAAAACGGAAGTTCCCCATCCATATTGCTTTAGATATTTTGAAAGAAAGAGTGGCCAGTGAACTGTTGCCTTTCCTGAGGGGGGCCAAAAATAAGTTATAAGCAGTATCGATCTCATACAATCTTTTTCTGAGCAACAACGAGAAGTCCAGCGCCTTTTGTTTTTTTAGATAAAAAATCAACAAGCATCATCAAGAGGAAAAATGGCAACACAATTATATAATAGAAAGGCAATAGAATAAAAAATATTTTTGAAATACCCAGCAGCACCATCGGAATTTTAATCCCAAGTCTCCAAGCAACCATTCCCCAAGAGCCATAAGCATATTCCATTGACTCAATTGAAAATCCTACAGATTGAAGTTTCCTTCGTAATTCATCAATATTATATCCAACGCGTGCATGCTCACCTATAAAACTCTCATCATCGCCCTCGTGAGCATCGGAACCACCCTGATCGGAAGGTGTGTTCACAAGAAAGTATCCATTCGGTTTGAGAGCTCGATAGAAATTCTGGAAGACTTTTTCATCATCTTGAATATGTTCCATTACATCAACGGAAAGGATAAGATCGAACTTATTTTCATGGTCGATACGCGTAAGGTCTTCCACCTTAAAAACACAGCGATGACTTAAACCAACGGCATTAAAAAATTCAGTACAATCTTTTATCTGATCATCTTTTACATCAACACTATAGAGCGAAACATTTGGGAAGTGAGTAGCAAGATAATAGGAATATTGACCAAAACCGCAACCAGCATCATAAATAGTAATTGCGCCCTCCATTCTTTGAAGAAGCTGTCGAAGTTGTCGTTTTACATACCATTCCCGTAGAAACATGATGCCAAGAATTTTATAAAATATTTTTCGCAAAGATGGATGATGCCGAACGACGGCTCCAAAAATATTTTTGATCGGATCATATTGCATTATGCTTTTACCTTCTCGTTCTGGATTTCCTTTACAAATGCATCAATATTATCTACAAGCGTTTGCCACGAAAAGCGTTTCTTTTCATGCTGGATTTCCTCGAAAAACTGCTGTTCGTAGTTAGAACTATAGAATTTAATTACAGCGTCTGCTAATGCAATTGGATCATCTGGCGGTACAATAAAACCTGTAACTCCATCTTTTACAACTTCCGCCAATCCGCCGACTTGCGTAACAATAACAGGCTTATTGAAATTGTAGGCAATTTGAACTATTCCGCTCTGGGTTGCTGAACGATATGGAAGAACAACGCAATCGGCAGCAGAGAAATACAACGCTACTTTGTCATTTGGCGCATACTCTGATACAAAATTTACGCGGTGCGCTACACCTAATGTTTTTGTTAATTCATGATAACGTTCTTCGTCTTCATAGAATTCGCCAATGACAAGAAGTTGCACATCAATATGCAAAAGAATAATATTCATTGCTTCAAGAAGAATATCCAGTCCTTTGTAAGAACGAATATATCCAAAGAAGAGAATGATTCGGTCATTCTTCAAGCCAAGGTTTGCTCGTGCCTCCGATTTATCAATTGCATTACCAAATATCTCATAGACAGGATGTTCAACGCGACAATACTTTGCATCTGGCAAAAGTCGCTTCAAATCTTTTGCAACCGCATCGGATTGAACAAGGAATCCATCAACTGATGAAAAAGCATAGCAAGTAAAAAGTTTATCGCCTATCCGTCGCTCGTGAGGAATAACATTATCGCAGATCGCCAGGACAATTGTATTTTTTTTGAATTTTATGATGTGGCAGATAGTTCCAAAGCAAGGACCAAAAAATGGCAGCCAGTACTTAAAAATCACAACATCATAGTTTCGTCGC
>DAOOUW010000015.1:21168-25171 GCA_035390885.1 Bacteroidota bacterium
ATCAAAAACACGTTCTGGTCGCAAATACTGCATACAATTGTTAGGGCACGTCGGCGAGAAGTAGCAAGTGCAATCAAAATCAGGCTCAAGAATTTCCCCTAATCCATAGAGTTCGAACTCATGCTTGTTAAAAATATTATTAAAGAGCACGATTTTCTTTTTTAATCCAATGGTAATATGCATTGCCATAGTTACTGCAGTTACTACAAGATCGCAATGATTAACCAGATTAATAAAACCGTTTAAGGGATAATGACCAAAATATTTTGCTCCAGAAACTTTCGCCAACTTTTTATTCTTAGCATCCTCTTGCTCACCGCCGAGGAGTACAACCTCATAACCTGCCTTCTTAAGTTCCTTCGCAAGTTTAATCCAATACTCTTCAGGCCAAAGTCGAGATGTCCATCGTCCACCGCAGCCTGTGTTCAAACCAACGACTTTCTTCCCTTTCGAGAATCGCCATTTTGGATCATTCCATTCTTCATATGGTAAAATATATTCCTCGCCTTCAAACTTGTACCCTGCTATTTCGAACATTTCTTCTAAATAACTCTTTGTATTGGATTTGTTGATATCATCGAAGAGTCCGGTCATAAATTTATGGTGCGCTGCTTGATTATACGGATGACAGACACCGTCAACAAAATCGAATCCATATTTCTTTTTTGCGTTCACCTTATTGAGCAACGCGCAAGCTTCCTTATCTTTATCAAAATTATAGGCAATGGAAAATGGCGTTTCAGTTATCGTCATTATGGATTCGAGTTTAAATGGAAGGATAACATCAACTAAGTTCGGTATAATTTCTGGCGTGCGAGTGAGCCACCAAATTTTTGCCTGAGGAAATTCTCTCTTCAATCGGTAAAGGAGCGGCGTCGTGCGAATGACATCGCCAATAGCTCCCAGCTTAATGATGAGAATATTTTCCTTCATAATATCTTTATATGCACAATCCTCACAGTGAACGCCGTTAAGTTTATGCGGTTTGCACGGAACATCGCCTCTGAAATATCTGCATTTAGTTTCTATTTTCATATCCTTTACCTGGTAATGGTTGAGATTTTTTTCTTTGAAAATTTATTCCATGTTTTCAATTCGATTTGAGATTGGGATGAATAGTAGATCGAGATAAAAGCATCATCGGACACAAAATTATGCATGCTACTCAAGAACCTCTCGAATAGAGTAAATTTTCTCGCTCCGTTGATTTCGGGTAATCATTTCACCGAGCAAGCCTAACGAAATAAATTGAATTCCGATAATGATGAAAAGCACTCCAACAATAAAGAGCGGACGATTACTTAGCGAAGTATAGCCGAGCAACCATTCGATAGAGAGAATTCCGTCAATCACAATACCAATAACGAGTGAAAGAAGTCCCCAGCTTCCAAACAAGTGGAGAGGTCGTTGGGAATATTTTCCTATAAATAAGACAGTGAGAAGATCCAAAAATCCACGATAAAATTTTCCGACGGAATATTTTGACGAACCGTATTTTCGAGGATGATGTTGAACTACTTTTTCCCCAACACGGAATCCCATTTGATGTACAAGTACAGGAATATACCGATATAAATCTCCATACAATCCAAGCGATTTGGCTACTTCAACTCTGTATGCCTTCAAACCGCAATTGAGGTCATGAATTTTTACGCCTGTTAATTTCGATGTAACGAAATTTGCAATTCGTGAAGGAACCGTATAAACAAAAGAATCGTAACGATGTTTCTTCCAGCCCGAAACTAAATCATATCCCTGCTGAATCATTTCGATCATTGCGGGTACTTCTTCGGGATCATCTTGCAAATCTGCATCCATTGTAACTACAATATCTCCGTTCGCTGCTTCAAATCCTGCCATCAGCGCAGCTGCTTTTCCATAGTTCTTTCTAAACCGAATTGCACGCACGAGTTTCGGATTTTGCCGATGAAGCTGTTTCAACACTTCAAAAGATCCATCTTCACTCCCATCATCAATAAAGAGCGCTTCATAGGAAAGATGTTCTTTTTCCATTACCTGCTGAATGTGCGTAAACAACTCATTCAATGACTGTTCTTCATCCTTGAGAGGAATGACAAAAGAAAGTTTAGGTTTTTGCTGGTCTTTATTTTTTTTCTTGAACATAGCACATCTATCGTTTTGAAAATTATAATGTTTAATTATTCCATAAGCAAGATTCATTGAACTTCCACACGCCATTCGCTATATTAAACATAACGTTATGAACTATACGATTGTAAAACCAAAAAAATCTTTAGGACAGCATTTCTTGCGGGATGGAAATATCCTGCGAAAAATTGTAAACTCCTTAGAGCTTCAAGAAGGTGAAGTACTACTTGAAATCGGTGCAGGAGATGGCTCATTAACAAGACTTCTGGCGACATTTCCTATAACGCTTATCGCTGTAGAGATCGATAAGCGAATTATTCAACAGCTCCGGGATGAATTTGGGAATCATGTTCAAATAATCAATAAGGACATACGTTCATTAAACATTACAGAACTATCTGCATCAATGAGGAAGAAGCTTCGAATCGTTGGAAATATTCCGTACTATCTCACGAGCGATATTCTCTTCCACATCTATCAACATCATACAGCAATCGCTGATGCAACACTTATGATGCAGCGCGAAGTTGCAGAACGTCTTGTCGCTTCTCCAAATACAAAAGAATACGGCATTCTTTCTGTGATGACTCAATTCTATTGCGTCCCAGAGATCCTTTTTTCCGTTTCTCGAAATGTATTCTTTCCTAAACCAAATGTTGACTCAGCAGTCGTACATTTGGTTACAAAAAATGATTTACCTTCAATCGATGAAGAAAATCTAAAAAAAATAGTACGAGCTACTTTTGGAAAGCGTCGGAAAACGCTCCGGAATAGTCTTATGTATTCAGGCGTGGAAAAAGAAGCTTTACTTTTGCTCGATTTTAATCTCGAACGACGACCTGAATCTTTAACAGTAACTGAATTCATCCAACTTACGGATCAACTTGCAAAGCAACCCTTACCACGCCATGATTAAACGCAATCAACTTGCTGCACTTACTCCAGCCGATTTTGTTTCAATACTATTTCTACTATTTCTAATAGTACTGGATATTATTTTTTTTCAACGCGTGCCTTACGCCGGTTACTTGATTGCAATTAATCTAATTCTTATTGTCAGTATTTTTTTCCTCGCGCAAAGAACCGATAAAACCCCAACGCAACTTAATATCGCAATTCATCGATGGTACTACTATCCATTTATACTTTTTGTATTTAAAGAAATTTACTTGATGATTCATCCGATCCATTCTGTGGATTATGATGCAATTCTCATTGCAATTGACCGATGGATGTTTGGAGTCGATCCTTCTGTTTGGATATCTCAATTTGCAAATCCTGTTTTAACGGAAATACTTCAGATTGCATATTTCTCGTACTATCTTCTTTTCATTATTCTTGGAATCGAATTATATAAGCGATACGGTTTTGAGGAATTTGATCGTGGCGCATTTCTCATTGTCTATGGATTCTATCTTTCCTATGTTGGTTATTTTTTATTACCGGCTGTGGGACCACGTTTTACACTACACGATTTCTATGCTATCAATACAGAGTTGCCCGGATTATGGCTAACTCCTTACATTCGTGAAATTATCAATGCAGGTGAATCCATTTCATTTTCTATGCCCAATGCCATACAATACGTACAGCGGGATGTCTTCCCAAGCGGTCATACTCAATTAACGCTTATTATAGTATATCTCAGTCATCACTATCGAATTCGATCGCGCTGGGTCATTACAGTCATAGCTTTATTACTTATTATCTCGACAGTATATTTGCGTTATCACTATGTTATTGATTTGATCGGTGGATTCATTTTCTTCCTGCTAACACTCTGGAGTGGACATCGAATTCAGGCAGGGTGGATTGAACTTCAACAGCGTTGGCGTAGTGAATCTAAGATAGCTTGATACTCTTCTGAAATTCCAATACTTTTAATTTGACGGTA
>DAOOUW010000015.1:25271-42004 GCA_035390885.1 Bacteroidota bacterium
TTGAAGTACACCTCTCGAATGTCCATGCTCGTGAATCATTCCGTCATACATCAGTAATCTCACCGGTTTGTAAAGGCGTCATCGCGGGGTTTGGAGCAGAGAGCTATGAACTTGCCGCACATTGGATTATCAAAAACGCTAACAATCAATAAGCATGATCACTGCAGTAATATTTGACCTTGATAATACGCTTGTTGATTTTATGCAAATGAAGCGGCAGGCAATTGATGCTGCTATCCATGCGATGCGCGATGCTGGACTCAATTTGCCAGCCGAAGAAATTAGAAAAAGAATCGATGATATTTATCAGGAACGCGGAATCGAATTTCAAAATGTATTCGATGAACTTCTCTATCGTGAGTTCAGTAAAATTGACTATAAAATTCTTTCAGCCGGAGTTATAGCGTACCGACGAGCACGGGAAGCCGCACTGATGCCTTATCCGCATGTAACAATGACTCTCATTGAACTAACAAAAATGCACATCAAGCTTGGCGTTGTCTCTGATGCGCCTGCAAAGGAAGCATGGCTTCGTCTCTGTTACCTCAACTTTCACCATCTCTTCGATGCGGTCGTAACATTCGACGATACAGGAAAACGGAAGCCAGATCCTGAGCCATTCAAAAAAATACTGCAGATGCTCGACGTCAAACCTCGGGAAGCGGTAATGATAGGCGATTGGGAAGAGCGCGATGTTGTTGGAGCGGCGCAGGTTGGGATGAAAACAGTCTTCGCACGATATGGAAATACTTTTGGCACTCTTATCTCGAATGCCGATTACGACATTGACGATATTGCACAGCTCATTGATATTGTTCAGAAAGAAAATCAATGAAGACACAGAAGCCATCCATACTCGGCATTGGCGTGGATGTGGTAGATGTTCCCCGCATGAAAGAAGTACTCGAGAGACAAGGAGATCATTTCTACAAAAAAATTTTTAGCGACATGGAAGTAACATACTGCAAGACAAGGAAACGTCCCTACATTCACTTTGCGGCACGCTTTGCTGCAAAAGAAGCGGTTGCAAAAGCAATGCGTACTGGCTGGAGCGGCGCATTTCGGTGGAAAGATATTGAAGTTATAAATGATGCTTCAGGAGCGCCGCATATTTTGCTCTGCGGTGAAGTTGCAAAAGCATTAGCCAATTGTAAGACTCACCTTTCGATTTCCCACACAGATACTACTGTTGTAGCATTTGTTATTATTGAAGGAGAGCAATAGCTAGGCAGGCAATTCCATTCGAATTACTTTGTGAATATTAAACCGAATTCTTTTACGAAGATGTAATACCCATACAACCATTAACTTATATGGGGAAGCTAATCGGATTCGCTGGGTGAAAACATCATAATTCTTTCGCTCGATTTGTTTCAAAAGCAAGTAGTAGATGTTTCCCATAATACGCGCAGCGGTAAAAATAGGTTTATCTTCTTCCGCTAGATGCACTTTCGCTTTCTGGAAAAAGGAACGTGCGCGGTTGCACTCAAATTTCATCAGCGCAATAAAATTTTCATTATACTCACACCGAAGAAGCTCTTCCTCAGTATACCCAAACCGATGTAAATCTTCAAGCGGAATGTAAATTCTACCTCGCTGGGCATCATCTTTTATATCACGTAGGATATTGGTTAATTGGAGGGCGATACCAAGATTAACGGCATACTCTTTTGTTGTTTCTTTTCTATATCCAAATACTTCTGCACAAATAAGTCCAACCGTTGAAGCAACACGATAGCAATATGTTTTTAATTCCTCAAACGTTTCGTAGCGTTTTTGAGTCAAATCCATTTCCATACCGCTAATAAGCTCGTAGAACAAATCAACTGGAATATGGAATTTCTGAATGATAGCAGCAAGATGATTCAATATTGAGTAGTTCGAATCGCCATAGAGAGAGAGTTTCAATTCATCTGTCCACTGAAGCAAACGATCGTGTTTCTCCTCATCGTTTTCCCCTTCATCAACAATATCATCCGTAATGCGACAGAACGCATAGATTGTCTCTATAGCAAATCGCTTTGCTTTCGGCAAACTAACAAAAGAAAGGTAAAAATTACTTTTCTTGTTTTGTTCAATTGTGTATGATATTTCTTTGTCCATAAACGGCGCTTAAATGAAGAAACTTCTAAAGAGAATCGAAACAAACGTACTTTTATGAATCACCGGTCGCTTCTGGAATGTATTAAATTTTTGTTCTCGAATCAAAGCGAGAATTTCCGTTCCGGCAAGCCACGTCAGTTTTAATTCAAGGCTGAGAGGATATCGAACTCGATGAAGAAGTGGTTTCCCTTCATCAAAAATGTTTTGTGTATGTTCTACTATATGTTCCATTAATTGTCGAAATGCAGGAGTAAATTCCATTTGCAAAATAGAGTCTTCTGAACAATGGAATCGCTCAATTTCCAAACGTGGGATGTAAAGCCTATTCCTTGCAATATCAATCGAAAGGTCTTGCCAAAAATTGGTCAACTGCAATGCAGTGCATATCGCATCTGAAGAACGTTGACAATCATCGTCTTTATAGCCAAAAAGATGGAGAAGCAATCGTCCGATTGGATTTGCAGAGTTATCACAGTACTCCAGTAATTCTTCCCATGTGTTGTAACGGTTCTTTACCACATCAGTTCGAAAAGCGTGAAGCAATTTTTGAAAGAGCAATAGCGGAATGGTAAATCGTGAAACAGTGTCGCTCAAGGCTATAAAGATCGGATGTTCAGCTTGCCCATTATAACAGGCAATTAAATTTTGTTCCCATTCATCAAGTTTTGCTAAACGAACTTTCTTTGGTTTATCCTCTTCGTCTGCATAATCATCGGCTGTACGCGCAAAAGCATAGATTGCCGCAATAGGTTTTCTGAGACGAGAAGGAAGAAGCACAGAAGCAACTGGAAAATTTTCGTAATGTTGCTTTGCTAGTATTAAACAGTATTGGTATGCGTCGTCAACTGAGATTTTCATTAGCAGTCGGTGGTATAGAAATTTCATCGACAGGAACAGTGTACACTTCGACAGGCGTATCGAGTCCTTTCACCATAATAGGTTCGTGAGGCTGAGTTGGAATCACATCTTTTACAAGCTCATAGGTGCGACGAGAAATCATTATTCCTTCAACGGGCGCATTCGACTCCAATCGATTTGCAAGATTTACATCGGAACCGAGCGCGGTATACGACAATTTTTTTGGCGTGCCAAAGTTTCCAACAACGACAACTCCAGTATTAATACCAATGCGAATTCGTAAAGGAAATAATCCCTCGTTTGTCCACTTCTCTTTTAACTCTCGGCACTTTTTCTGCATTTCAATTGCTGCTTTTACGCATCGTACTGCGTGATCCTGTTGAGGTTCAGGCGCGCCAAAAAATACCATTAACCCGTCTCCAATATATTTATCGACGGTTCCCTCATATTTGAAGACAATATCAACCATTGCATTGAAGTACTCGCCAAGAAATTGTTGAATCTGGTCAGGCGACATTGGGGCTGAGTATGTTGTGAAACTTTTAATATCGCTAAAGAGAATTGTAATTTCTCGCTTTTGCACTTCGAACATTGATTCAGGGCGAAGCATCATTCGCTTTACCAATACTGGAGGAAGATACGATTCCATACTATGCCGTAACGCCTCTTTCTCCCGTTCCTCATTTATAAATCTGTACGCAATGACTCCAAAAACAGAAACAGCAACAATGATTATAGGTCGGATGATGTTAAAAATTGTATTTCCATACAGGAAGAAAAGAATGACTGTAACAAGATAACCAACAAGAAGGAGTAAAGCGCTTATCCATAAATTCTTTGAAGATAGTTTTAATGCAAAGAATGCAATACAAGTAAGTAAAATCAATTCGATGAAAGCCATTAAAAGAGGTGGAACTTCGTTGAGAAAATTTTCAGTAAGAATTGTGTGGATAACATTTGCATGGACACCGCTAAGTGGAAATTCATTATCCGTCGGTACAGGCGCAACATCGGCAGCGCCCGTTGCAGCAACAGAAACAACAGCGATTTTATCTTTTAGGAGAGGCATCCAATCGAATTCTAATGCGTCCTGGTCATCGGATGCATGGTAAATTGACGCCATGTTGTAATGTGTCATTGCGTTCCAGGGACCAACAAAATTTACAAGTAAATTGCATTTTTCGTCAACCGGAATAACTATGTTATGTGGCGCTCCTCCGCCTCTTTGTGCATTTCGAAGAATAATATGTTTCCCCGGCTGCAACAAAATATCGGAAGGACGAACATGAAAATAATCGCATACGACACGGAATGGAAGACTCGGATAGAAGCCATCTTCATAACGAACGAGGAGCGGCGCACGACGAAAAACTCCATCGGGATCAACATGGAGACTTAAATAGCCTAATCCTCGCGACGCACTTGCAAGTTCAGGAAAAGTCAAGATAGGATTTGCACCAATATACATCGAGCTCACATCTCCTTTGACATCAACGTACCACTTTGTTTGAGATAAATACTTCCAATGAGATGGTGGACGTGGCGCTTGTTGTTGAAGAGTCCTTTCCCGTAAACTCAATGCAAATCCATAGTAGGTATTTCCTGCCATCCTATTTGCTTGGAAGAAAATCGAATCTTCCTCAGGTGAAGATGGCGCGCGAAAAATATAGTCCCATACTTGTGCAGCAGTTCCCATCGTACCAAGATTCTTTGCCACCTGAGCGTAGTGTTCACGTGTAAGATATGCTCCGCCAAGCGTTTGCACTGTGCTATCGGTTTCATCCACATGGACAACTACTTGATTATATGGATTACGAGATGGGAAGTAATCATACCGAAGGAGAAAAAGTTTATCAACTGCCTGTAAATTCCATGTGGAAAACAAACTTGGCAGGAGCCAAAACAGTAGATAACCAAAGACAAAAGAAGCCACAATGATAATCACTGTGGCTCTTAAATTGCGAGTATTACTGGTGATCAATGGTAAACGTCTTACTATAGAAATTTTTTGCGGAAATTCCGATTGCTATATCTGCAATATCAATACGGCGTCTCTCCTCAATAGAATTCGTACTTCGGATATTACCTCCAATGGTAATTGGCTTTTCAGCAATAGTTGCATAAGATGCGTACTTTTTCCTCATCTCACGAATTTGATTGACAATTTTTTCTGCCAAAGATTGCTTCTTCGATGGTTCGGATGCCAGGTAGTACTCTGAAATCGCAGCTTCTAAATCTAATAACCTTTCATACGACGCAATCACAAAAATCCGTTCTTTCCCTGTATTGTTATCTAACTTTAACCATTCTCTTCCAACTGGAATGTAATAATTTTTGTCAACCTCATAGTCGGTTTGGAATTGTTTCAACGAATATGGGAACAACAGTTCAACTTCACCCTGTGTCCCATAGTATACGACATAGACATAACAATCTTTATGCAATTTTACCATCATCTTGATTTCATCGCCGCTCTGAAGAGTCGTATCGTGCGTGATTTGAACAAAATTTTTATCTTTTCCAACAAGAGCTCCAAATGCCCACTCAAAATTTATATTCGCACTTTCTTCTTGTGGAACAGGCGTTTGCGCAACAACGTGAAATATTGTTCCGCTGCTGACCATCATTATAATTAGCATTCCAATGAAAAATTTTGTTTGTCTCATTTTTACATCCTCTCATAAAAAATTAGTGTGGAATCACAGAAATAGTCAAGTCTTTATCATACGATGTTTGACTTCGGGTTGGATTTTGAGCTCCACGAGTTTTTCGTTTCACCTGTTCTTCAACGTACTGCATAAGCTCGTTAATAGTTACAGTATAATCATTGTTGTAATCGGCTTTACCTTCCATTCCCTGCAATAGGAAATATGTAAACACGCCATGTCCAAATTCAGGATACTCCTGGGAGACCTCGCCTGCGGCGCTTGCAGTAAAGACCACAATTCCCTCTTTGGATTTCGATAGGTCGGTAAGATATTGATTGACAAGATTTGTTTCTGAAACGCCAAGACCTCGCGTGGCAAATTCAACGCTAATTCCACCGCTATGACATGCATCCGTAAAAACAACAACTCTTTTCGCAGTAATGTATCGGGATAACACAGTTTGAATATCCCACATTGGAAATGCAGTAGTACCTAAAGCGCTTGGATTAGAATCATAAGTAAGAAGGTACATATTTTGTGGACGGCCTGGCTCAGGAGCGCCATGCCCTGCAAAATAAATTATGACAAGATCCATATCAATAGCCTGAGAAAGGAAATTGATAAGTGCATCTTTAATGTTTGCAAGCGTTGCATCTTTGTTTAGCAATACTCGCATATGATCAGAATCAAAGCCGCCGCCCTGAGGTCTTTGTAGAAAACTTGCCAGCGCTTCGGCATCTTTGTCGGCATATTTCAAGCTAGGAATGCCAGAATTTTGATATTCAGAAACTCCAACGATTACAGCCCAACGCTGAGGACCCGACCCCGATGTGCGAGGTTTCTTTTCTCCGCTTGCCATTGGTGCAGAAAAACCTGTTTTTCTATTGACGCCTAACGAGTAAGTAAAGGTGTCTCCATTTTTGCTTTTCACAGTCAATTGAATCTGGTTGTATCCAACTAATAAAGGAATCGTTTCCGTAATATCATTATCCACGACATCAAAACCAGGTTCCTGATTTACAATAACGTCCACTAAATTTACGGATACTGAATACGATGCAACATCAAACCAAGCTTTGAAATGAAGTGGTACTGATATAAGCTCAGTTTCTGCATTTGGCGCTGGACTTATAATTTCAACAGCTTGTTCTTTTGTTAGCTTGTTTATATAAAAAGATTGGACTGATGTATTACCAGCGCCATCAATACACTCAACATCGTACCGATTGATGCCGAACGAGTCTGGCGACACAGCAACAGAAAAACGTTTAGCGTTCATACCAGATGGAATTGTTGCTTTTTCTCCAACAACCTGTTGAGTTTCAATAGGTTGTTGATTGAGAAGTACCTTGGCAACTTCTCCATCATCGTACACAATTCCGCTCAATACGTAACGATCCCTATAGAACTTCGCTGCGGTTTCTTCAGAAGTATGAACAGGAAAATCAAAGACAATCGTCGGTGCAACAGAATCTGGCGGTATTGGAAGTATTTTCCATCGATTCAATACGCCAGTGGAAGAAAGAGTTACAAACGATTCTTCATCGAGAAACGCGATGTTAAGGACTATTCCATTCTCACAAGGAATTGTTGACAGTTCCTTATAAGTTTTCAAATCAAAAATATTTAATGCATTGCTCGTAGTTGAGCTCATCAACCATTGTATTTTTGGATCTATTGCAAAGGATTGAATCCTTCCTTGAGCCTGCCAAGTTGCAAGCTGCGAAAAAGTTTCAGTTTCCCAGACAACAATTTTTCCACTCTCTGAGCCAGCGACTAATGTTTTTCCATCAGGAGAAAACAGCGTTGTAGTTATAGCGTCGGTCAAAGCACTCAGCGTTTGAGTAATTTTGAACTGACCAAATTCAACGACGTACAGCACTCCAGCTTTTGTACCAACGACAAAATATTTCTTTGATGGTGCAACTCGAATGATTGTAATAGCGCTTTGAAATTGAGGCATTTTCTGTAAAGCATTTGAAGCATTATCGCGGGACAGCATACGCACCTCGTTGTTCATGCTTCCAGCGATCAGCCAATTATCATCAGCAACTTCAAGAGCATTCACAGCGGATTTATGAGCGTCGTACGTACGATCAATCGAAAATGTCGAGGTATTCAACTGCAATACTTTTCCATTGCCCAACCCAGCAAAAGCAAAATCTCCAATCATCTTCTCTGGTATTGCAAGGATTTGAGATGAAGCTGGAGGAAACTTACCAATTTCTTTAAATGGAGCAAGAGAAAAAATTGTTATAGCGTTTTGGTCATCAGCGCCAACGGCAATTCCCTTTTCTAAAATAATCGCTCCTGTAACAAGCGCTTGAGCTTGTCCATGAAAAGTTTCTAGATGCTCAATGTATGGTTTTTGCTGTGCAAGAAGCGGCGCCGCAAAACACAATAAAAAGAATATCCCCTTTTTCATAAGAGACCCTCCTCTCATTTCTTTATCATTACCATTCATAATATACTCGCCCCACACGAATATTTACTGTGCGTGGTATCAATTTATTTTTATCATGCGATTTTCATCACAATTTCTATCTAAACTCGACTTCAATATTTATGAATTTTCAGTGAATGTCAAGACAGCATTTTTTCAATATTTTTAGATTCCAACACTAATCAGTGTAGTAAATTTTCAACATATTTTGCAATCGCAGGGGACGATGTTAATCCCGGCGATTCTATTCCAATAAGATCAATCAATCCAGGCAATCCCATTCTGGTTTCGTCTACAATTACGAAATCTTTTTCTGGCTCTCCCGGTTTCTGAAGTTTTGGGCGAATTCCCGCCATATCAGGTGAAATATCATCGTCAGCAATCGAAGGTATTAAACGACGTATTGCTTCTCCAAAGTTGTGGCGTTTATTTTCATCCACTTTATAATCAATGGCGCGAGTCGGTAAATATTCGACATCTGGACCAAATTTCAGTCGGCCGCCGAGATCAATCAGTGTATGAACTCCGAGTCCTTCATTTTGCGGTACAGGATAAACCAAACGTGAAATAAGTTTGGCTTTGGAAGAAGCAGCGGAAAAGTATGATCCTTTTGCATACATCAAGCGATATCCCGCTGAGTCAATATCTATTCCAGCCATTTCAGCAATCGTATCCGCATGTAAACCTGCGGCATTGATAATTATCTCGCTTGTTATCGTAGAACGTGAGCCATTCTCGTTAAGGTGAAGTTTGTAATGAGAGCCGGTAAATTCGATATTCACGACTTCACAACGCATTTGAACAATTGCTCCATGCTGAACAGCGGCGTTGTAAAAATAATCCATTAGTTGATGAACGCTTATGATTCCGGTACGCTGAGAAAAGAGACCGCCGACAGTTCTAATATGAGGTTCGAGCACCTCTACATCTTTTTTTTCAAGAAGCTGTAACTGCACTCCATTTTTCGAAGCGTTTGCAGCGATTCGCTCTAATGCCGGAAGTTCGTCGGTTGTAGTAGCGGAAATTATTTTCGTGATTTGACGATGTGGAATATCATGTTGCTGACAAAGCTCATAAAGCATTTCTCGTCCTTCGACACACAGTTGTGCTTTGAGAGAACCTGGCTTGTAATAAATTCCTGCATGGATAACTTCGCTATTTCTACTCGATGTTTCCATACCGTATCGTTCATTTTTTTCAACGAGAAGCAGTCGTTTGTGTTTTGACGATAACCTTTCCGCCATAGCGAGTCCGACTACTCCAGCGCCGATAATTGTAATTTCAAAATCTGCCACAGTCTCACCTTTTCATTTTAGAATAAGATATGATTAATTTTGTAAAATAATTATTGAATGCTTTCTTTTCACTCCGTATTTTATAATATCCGAAACAGAAAAAATATAATTAAGGAGATACTATTTATGGGTAAAGGCGATCAGCGCACAAAACGCGGAAAAATTTTCCGTGGAACGTTTGGCAAAAGCAGACCAAAGAAAAAGAAAAAAAATGTCAGAATAAAAGAAGAAGCAAAGTAGTCTTTTTTCATCTTTAGAAGACGGAGCGAAGGGAATCAAACCTTCGCTCGATGTCCCGTCATTTAGAATAATCAAAAGAACTTATTGAATCCCCGTCAATCGCACCAACCATAAACTTAAATCCGGCACATACGTTACAAGAAGTAATGCAACTAATTCTAACCCTAAAAAGACAAGCACATCACGGGCAACTGTTAATACGGGCTTTTCAAATCTTAAACTGGACATAAATAAATTAAGTCCGACTGGAGGGGTGAGGAAACCTATTTCAAGATTCATCAAAAAGATAATTCCCAGATGAACTGGATCAATCCCAAATCCTTTTGCAATTGGCAGAATAAGCGGCACCACTACCAAAATAGCTGAAAAGATATCCATCATCATTCCAACAATAATCAGAAAGCCATTGAGGATAAGGAGAAAGAGTAACGGACTTGAAATTTCCGCCTGAACAAACTCGAAAAGTTTCTGTGGAACCTGGTCATCAACGAGGTAGTTTGTAAGTCCTAAAGCGACGCCGATAATAGCAAGGATAGAGCCAACGAGTACCATGCTCTCCCGCATAACTCGCGGCATATCTTTTTTAATACTCAAATCTCTATAAACAAAAAATTCGATGACAAAGACATACATTGCAGTTACAGCAGCAGCTTCGGTGACAGTAATGAATCCGCCATAGATGCCGCCAATAATGATAACAGGAATAAGAAGTTCCCACGTCGCTTCTTTTGTAGTTCTGAGGGCGTTTGAAATATTAAATGGTACACGAGGCACCTGACCTTTCCTTCCCATCATGACACTGTAAATAGCGACTACAAGAATTAAAACAACTCCGGGTACAACACCTGCAACAAAAAGTTTATCGATGCTCGCTTCAGCTGTCATCCCATAAATAATAATCGGAAGACTCGGCGGGAATAATAATCCAATACTTCCAGCAGCTGTAACAAGTCCGAGTGAAAATCTTTCGGGATAATGTTCTTTTATCAACATCGGATAGAGCAATCCGCCCAGTGCAATAATAGTTACACCAGAGGCTCCAGTGAATGCAGTAAAGAATGCACAGGTAAGAAGCACGACGATTGCTAAACCTCCGCGGAACCATCCGAATAAAGCCTGTGCAAGATTAACGAGTCGTTGCGCCGAACGACTTTCCGCTAACATATATCCTGCAAATGTAAACAGAGGAATTGCAATGAGAGTTGGCGTATCAGCAATACGGTAAAGCTCGATAATAACTGCTGAAGTATCGATATTAGAAGTTGCAAAGAGGTAGAGAGCAAGTCCTCCAATAATTGTAAAGAGCGGCGCTCCTGAAAACGCTAATACTATAATTAGAATAACAAAAATTGCAGACATTAGTGTTTCACCTCTCCCTTGAAGATTGATCCAGCATGGAAAATTACGCGAAGGGAAAAGTGAATTACGAGAAGCGCATATCCCAAAGGAATGATTATTTCTGCATACCATGCTGGTACATTAGCGTACACAGTATGCTGATCGCTTATTTCAAATCCAATGAATGTGAGAGCCGCCTTAAAGAGGAAAAAGCAGACGACCGCAGCAAAAATATTTGTTACAACAGCAACTCCATGCTGCACACGCATTGGCATAAACCGTGCGAATGCATCGATCGAAATATGCCGATCGGTAGTAGTTGCTAACAACGCGCCGACAAAACCAAGCCAGAGCACGAGGTGTCGCAGAACAATATCTGCCCAAATAATTCCGCTCTGGAAGACATTACGAAGCACCACCTGAATAAAACCCAGCAGAACCATTACACTGAGCAATACTACAACGACGACGGATTCAATTTTTGTGAGATACTTTTCGAGAGTTTCGACAATTTTCATTTATTCTTTTTCCGATACTGTTCAAGCGTAGATTCAACTTTATTCAAAAACGCTTCATCATATAATTTTCCAACTAACAACTTTCGTGCACGCGCTCCAGTTTCCATATACTCTTTTGCATTTTTTTCATCTACTTTGGTAAAAATTATTCCACGTTTCTTTAGCTCAACAAGACTATTCTCGTTATCCTTTCGCCCTAAAGTAGTAAGCTGCGCCATGTATTTTTTCCCATTCCGAATCAATATTTCTTGAAGATCGGACGGTAAATTGTCAAAATATTTTTTCGATATGACAACAGCGCCATTCGAACACGTTAATGGAAAATCGACCATATATTTTGTCTGCGAAAACCATTGAAGAGAAATGCACGCATAAGGCGTTGTATAGAATGCATTGACAAGACCTGTTTGAAGCGATGTACGAACATTATCGATCGATAGTGGAATTGGTTTGATATTCATTGAGGTAAACGCAGTCTCAGCGACAGGATCCCCTTCCCAAACCCACATTTTTACTTTCTGAACATCTTCGAGTTTTTGAATAGGAGAATTGCTAAAGATATAGACAAATCCAATTTCAACTAATCCAAGCACTACATATCCATTTTCTTCGAAGGCAGCGCGGAAATCGTCTTCAAGTACAGTATAGAGATTATCAATCTCAGCGCTGTTGCGAACCAAGAACGGCGTATCCAAAATTCGAATCTTCGGAGCAATCTCGCCCAATCCCACGCCAGTAAATCCTGCAGCGTGGAGTTGCCCAATTGCAATTTTCCTAACAACTGTTTTTTCATCTCCTTGAGTCATTCCTGGATACATTTTAAATCCAAGTCTACCATTGCTTTCTTTTCTCACAGCTGCATCGTACTCGTGCATCACATTCATCCACGTTGTACCTTCCGGTGAAATGGATGCAAATTTAATAGTGTACTGTTGACTGTAAGCGAATAATGGTAAAACAAGAACGAGAAAGAGCGATAAAAATATTTTTCGTTTCATAATGCGCTATCCTTAAAATAGATCGTTTTCCTGTGCACGAAGAAGCTGTGCTTTTTGTTTTGCAATTGCATTGGGAAGTCGGCATTCAGGAACTATATCAATAGAGGCATTCTCTACCTCGGTTAAGAGAGAATCGAAGAGTTCTTGATCCTGCATTTGAACTCCATAGCTTTTTGCAAAGTATACCTGTGTGAGCAAAAATTTTCTGCCATTTATCGAAAGAGCTTTTTCAAAATACTCTTTCGACTTCTCCGGTTGCCCGCCAAGCATTTTTGGAGTTGCAGCTTCCAACGTCCCTAAGAATACATAAGCGGCGCCGTAGTAGTATGTCGAATCCAGTTCTATAACACGCTGTATCATTTCCATTACCTTACTAATATCGGCGAGAGCTGCCACATCAGTCCTTGTAATGTTAATATAACTTCCCCAGTTAAATGCTGTCCAAAAAAGAGCTGGAACATCTTTCTTTGAAAACGTCGTTAGAGCAGCATGGAAGGTTTCAAGGTCTCCATCGAGAGCCTGACGGAACTGTTTATTGTTGAGCAGCACTCGCATTCCGTATTCCTTACCACGCAGATAAAATGTCCGCGCTCGTTCGACATTATCGTCTTCACAGAATGCAAGGCCGTAAGCCTGATAGCCTTGAGCTGCATAGACTAAAAGCTCTGTGTTCTTTGGATCTGTTTTAATCATTGTTTCAAGGAGTTTTAACGTGCTCCCTAATGATTCATGGGCAAGCTGAAGATCGCTCTCTTCCATATAGGATTGGATTCCATTGTTGAAAATTCCGCCCATACTCCGTATAGCAATCGTTTGAATGCATCCCTGAAGGAACAATGCGCTTGCTACCGCAATGAAAATTTTTTGTTTCATAGTTTTTTACTTTCTGAATTCAGAAAAAAATATAGTCAAAATTATCCCTCTTTCAAAGAAATGAGGATGAAACCTTTTTTATACATTGAATTAAAACATCGAAATGTTTTGATGTTCAGTGCTCTTTGCGGTGACTATAGAAGTTCATCAATAGTCCTGCCATCATCATATCGGCAACAAGCGCCGAGCCGCCGTAGCTCATAAATGGCAACGGAATGCCAATCACTGGCATCAAGCCTAACGACATTCCGATATTGATGAGAGTATGGATGAAAAGTATAGCGGTAAAACCGATTGCAGCAATACTTCCAAAGAGATTTTTCGATTTACTTGCAATGGTAATTCCATGAAGAATCAAAAAAAGAAAAAGCAGCAGAACAATCAATGAACCAATAAATCCAAATTCTTCCGCTGGAACGCAAAAGATAAAATCTGTCCATTGTTCCGGAATATAATTTAATTGTGTTTGCGTGCCGCGTAAGAATCCTTTTCCAACAAAACCGCCTGAGCCAATAGCAATTTTCGATTGCGTTACATTGTATGCAGAACCAAGAGGATCGGCTTCAGGATTCATAAACGTTGCAATTCTCTTCTGTTGATATACCGGTAATCTTTCATAGACTGCTTGAACAGAAACACCTATTAACAGCAAAGCTCCAATCATCACAATCAATGCAAATTTGTTTGTGTGTGTAACATACAGCATTACGCCACAGATAACAAGTGAAAGGAGAAAATATACAACACCCCAGAGTGCACCCAAAGCAACAATAATTGGAGAAATAATAACCACAATCAGAAATGGCGATGCTCCAATCCAATAGAAGAGCGGAAGGAGAGTTCCAAGGAAGACAACCGTAGTACCTAAATCCGGTTGCGCAAGTATGAGAGCCATCGGAGTAATGAAAATCAAAATAGCGAGAAATCCCTGCTTTGTATTCGTGATGGTAATGTTCGGCTTCGACAGATAGGATGCAAATGCCAACACTGTAGCAACTTTAGCAAACTCCGACGGTTGACCGCCGAGCCCTCCAACGCCAAACCAACTTTTCGATCCCTTTACTGTAGAGCCAATAACCAATACTGCAGCGAGAACAACTAATGTCAGTACATAGAATGCAAACGCAAACCGGCGGATAATGCTCAGCGGTAAAAAGGAAACAACCATCATTACCACAAAGCCAAATACCGCCCATTGAAGTTGCCGATAATACGTTGCAGCATTATTCACATCGAAAGTGGCGCTATAAATAGACAACAGTCCAATCGAGACTAAGGCAATACAGAGGATAAATGTCTTAAAATCAAAATACTCTTTCCAATAGTTCATTGCGATCCTAGCTCTGTAAAATTTTGAGGACCAGATTCTTGCGGTTGCAGATACTGAATTTTCTCTAAATATCTCTTCATTACTTTGCCGGCAATTGGCGCAGAAATAGAGCCGCCGTACCCTGCATTCTCAACCAATACTGCAATAGCAATTTTCGGTTGGTCGAACGGAGCAAAACCAACATACCATGCATGATCTTTTCCATGGGGATTCTCCGCTGTTCCAGTTTTTCCAGCAGAAACAACTCCAGGAATTCTTGCCATTCCACCTGTGCCGCCAGGCTCTTCAACAACACGACGCATTCCTTCCCGTAATATTGCAAATACTTCGGGACGCAAACCAACAGGGATTGAATTACAATTTATCATTTGAAGAATATGCGTTTGTTTATTCACAATTGCTTTGACGGCATGCGGTTGAACAAGAGTTCCACTATTTGCAAGAGCAGCGGCATATCGTGCCATTTGAAGCGGTGAAACGCCAACTTCCCCTTGACCAACTCCAAGACTCACAATATATCCTTGTGTCCATTTTCCTTTTCCATACACCTGATCATAGTACTCTGTCGATGGAAGAATCCCGGAAGTTTCATCTCCAATATCAACACCGGCTTTCTGTCCAAAGCCAAACTTCTTCCCATACTCATTCAATCGATCGAGTCCAACTTTTAGCACTAACTGGTAGAAAAAAACATTACACGATTGCTGAATAGCTTTTACAACATTTACTCTCCCGTGAACGTGTAAATCTTTAAACACTCTATTGCCATACGCAAATCCACCTCCACAAGTAATGGTATAATTTTCGTCGATGATTCCTTCCTCCAGAGCTGCAGCGGCGATCAACATTTTAAAAGTAGAACCAGGCGGATATCGCGTCATTGTTGCACGATTAAAGAGCGGCTTATCCGGATTTGTATTCAACGAATTCCATACTTCGGCTGGAGTAACTCCACTTAAAACCGAGAGATCGAAGTCTGGTTTGCTCACAAGAGCAAGAATGCTCCCATCATTCGGATCAAGCGCAACAAGAGCGCCTCGATATCCTGTCATTAAGGATTCAGCTAACACCTGAACATCGCTATCGATTGTGAGAATTAAGTCATTTCCCTCCTGAGGAACAATATCCCGCGCTCCAGATTCATAGGGTCCTACCACCTGTCCTTTTGAATTTACCAGCAAATATGTAAATCCTTTCTTCCCTCGAAGCGCAGTTTCGTATTGCTCTTCTAACCCTGTAGCGCCGATAAGATCGCCTAAACGATATTCAGAACCAAATCGAAGTAATTGAGCATCGCTAATTTCTTTACAATATCCCAAAAGATGCGAACCTGTAATGCCTTCGTGGTAAACTCGTTTCGTCTCGATTTCATAACTAACTCCAGGAAGAAGATATGAATACTCCTCAATCAAGGACAATGTTTGGAAATCAACGTCGCGTTTAATTCGTACCGGTATATAAGGATTATATTCTCTTCCTCGCTTTAGCCTTTCAGCAATATATGATCTGTCAACCTGAAGAAGTTTGCAGAGAGCTGGTACACAAGAAGTATCGAACTCAAATGGAGTAATTGTAACAGAGTAAAGCGGACCGACATCGACAATAAGCTTTCCATTACGATCGTACATATATCCACGAACTGCATCACGAGGTACAGGTCGTACGCTATTGACTTCTGATTTTTTTCCGAATTCAAAATGTGATACTAATTGAAGTTGATAGAGCCGAAGCAATAGTACGCCAAAGATTACATACACGATCAATTGTAATCTAGAACGCTTCTTTGGTATCTGCGTATCATCGTGACTTACAACCGTATCCATGGCGAACCATACTTCCGTGAAAAATAAAACAGTGGTACAATACTAACAAGGCTTGTGTAAATTGTCCCTTCCAGCGACGAGACCAATGTTGGAACGAGAAGAGAATCACGAACTCCTTGATAAAATAGAAAATAGTAAAGTATGTTATGGAGCAACGACATTATTACTACAATAAAGCTGTACCGTAAAGAGCTAAGAGTTTGCTCAGTTGTATTTTCATTATAAAAATATCCTGCAGCAAAACCGGTGATAGATTTTGTCAATGC
>DAOOUW010000016.1:0-23647 GCA_035390885.1 Bacteroidota bacterium
ATGAAGCGGAGTTCAACGGAATGAGATTTTCGAGTGGAGTCTATTTCTACAAATTGGAAGCAGGAAGTTATAAAGCAGTCAAAAAGTTACTGCTGTTGAAATAAGAAATAGCAAAGTCTAAGACGGTGGCTTTGATAGGGCTATTGCTCACCTCAGCCATTGTCAAGATTTCGGCTGTCGAAGCGCCAAAGGCGTATCGAGGCAACAACCTTCACAGATTTCTAATGCATAAAATTGGGTTTAAAATAAAAAACACCTTCCACTTTTGATAGAAGGTGTTCACCGTGGATAAATGTTGTAATGCTATTACATTTCTTCCATCATCGCTCGTTGCGAACGGCGTATTGCCTTTGCTAGTTTCATCCGTTTCTTTACTGATGGCTTTACGTAGAAAGAACGTTTCTTTACTTCCTTCAGTATTCCAGAACGCTCGTATTTTTTCTTGAAGCGTTTTATTGCACGATCGATTGGCTCATTCTCACCAATAATGATGCCTACCAAGGAATCACCTCCTTATACTTGGATTGATAAAATTTCATGAAATAGTATTATCTTCTTGCTCAATTTCCATTGGCATATTTTCGATTAGACGCTTTTCGCCAGACTTTTCAAATGCCACGACAATGGTTTGAATTCCGCCACTGGTTTTTTCTTTCCGTATCACACGTCCAACATCATCCCATTCGGTGTGGTAAATGCCTTCACCAACAGAGTAAGTTTTATCATTACTGTAGGTGGTACATTTATCACGATTGATGGATGCTTTAGCTTCTTGTTTAGCTCTTTCAATGTCCTGCGGATTGATTAAGGAGCTATGTTTACAACGTGTGCAGCGATACCAAGACTTGGACTCAGTAAGTTGCGCCTCACCATTAGCGCTCATTACTTCCATTTTTGTCATACGATGACAAAAGGGACATTCGTACGTTACGTACTTAGTTTTTGCCATACAACTCTTTCTAAATAAAAACTTGATGGAAAAATTCCCATCATTTCAACTTGAATTGTTTAAAAATTACGCAAAATATGCCCGTAAGTCAATATATTTTAGTAAATTGGCTTTGGTCTATAGAATGTAAAAATGCGTATGTCTATGGAAAATTCTCATAATATTCTCATTATTCGATTTAGTTCGATCGGCGATGTTCTGCTTGCAACGCCGCTCATCCGAATTCTTCGGGAAAAATTCCCTGATGCTTCCATTGATTTTATCGTTCGTCGTGAATACGCTGAACTTCTACAGCACAATCCTTACATATCGCATCTTATTGTTTTCGATTCATCGGAAGGATTCGAAGGTTTACGAAAATTAAAGAATGAATTGAAGCATGCATCCTATGATATTGTGCTGGATATTCACAACAGTATTCGAAGCAGGTATCTTCGGAAATGTTTAAGAGTTCCAGTAAGAACGATTCATAAACGAATTCTTCAGCGGTTCCTTCTCATCCATTTTAAATGGAATTTTTACAACGGCATTGTACCTGTTGCCGAACGCTACCTCGAAGCAGCATCTTTTCTTGAAATAGAAAACGATGGCAATGGTTTGGATATTTTTATTCCGCAAGAAATAAATGCAAGAGTAGAAGCTCGACTTCGAGAGGATTTGAAAAATAGAAACTTTGTGATTGGAATTTGTCCGACAGCGCGACACAAAACAAAAGAGTGGCTTCCCGACAGATTTATTGCCCTTGCTCTTCGATTACATAAGGATACAAATGCAGCTTTCCTGGTGTTTGGAGGAATAGAGGATCGTGATTACTGCTCAGCTATTGTGGATCGAATCAATGCTGAGTGTAATGATACTGCGGCAATAAATTATGCAGGGCGATTTTCATTGTTAGAAACAGCTTCAGCGATGGAGCGCTGTGCAATAGTCGTTACAAATGATTCTGGTTTAATGCATGTTGCCGCTGCGATGAAGCGGAAAATCGTTGCAATTTTCGGTTCTACCGTTGAAGAGTTTGGATTTTTTCCTTATGGTACACGAGCTATTGTCGTCGAGCAGAAAGAGGTTCGATGCCGTCCTTGCTCTCACATTGGAAAAGAAGCATGTCCCAAGAAACATTTTAGATGTATGAATGAAATCTCTGTCGATGAAGTGTACAATGCATGTAAAACGCTGTTGAGTGAAACTTACTAAGGCTCAATATTAAAAGGAGGTAAATAATGTCGAACGAAATGAAAGATGGAAATGCAATAGAACGGAACGAACTCAACGATGTTCGAATCTTCCGTCAGAATGAAATCCTTGTTGAGGAGGGTGAAAGCGATGGCGGCTGGTTTATACTTCTATCAGGAAAGATCGGCGTAAAGAAAAAAGGAATACAGATTGCAGAATATTCTGAGAAAGGGACAATTCTTGGGGAGTTGAGCGTCATTCTGCAAAAACCTCGCACTGCAACTCTTCAGGCTCTCGAGGAAACAGAAGTCCTTTGCATCCATAAATCACTCGATGAGTTGATAAAAAATTATCCGGATGTTGCCAAAAAGATTATGGTAAATATTGCGGAACGATTGGCGCAGACGACAGAAGATCTTTTAACGGCAATCAAAAAGTAAATTAGATTTTGAAGCTAGAGTATTTCACTTTTTTATTTTATGGTTGACAGGCAAAACGAACACTACACATTTTATTGATCTTTAGATTTTCTTTCTTCATTCATCTAACAAATATCTCTGAAAATATTTTTCTGTGAATAGCTTGCCCAATGGAAAAAAAATACTTACACTACATTCGTTTTTGTACCAATCATCCGGGAATACCTAATGGATTTTCTTCGTCAACTTAACGATGTTCAACAGGAAGCGGTAAAAAAAGTAGAAGGTCCTGTAATGATTATTGCAGGAGCTGGGAGCGGTAAAACGCGAGTACTTACGTACAGAATAGCATATCTTCTTGCAGCTGGAGTTCCATCGTACCAAATTCTTGCGCTCACGTTCACCAACAAAGCGGCAAACGAAATGAAATCTCGTGTAAAAAATCTTGTTGGCGCAAGCGCCGAACAGTTGTGGATGGGGACGTTTCATTCGATATTTGCTCGAATTCTTAGAAAAGAAAGCTCTCGTCTTGGCTATTCTAATAATTTTTCTATCTACGATACTGACGACTCGCTTAGCGTCGTAAAAAAAGCGATGTCGAAACTTAACATCTCAACTCAGATGATCCATCCTAATGCGGTGCGTTCGAAGATTAGTCTTGCAAAGAACCAGTATCTTTCTCCTGCGGATGTAGAGCAACGAGCGCGAGATCGAATGGAGGAGCTTGTAGCTTCAATTTATAAAGAATACGAATTGCACTTACGTGAAAACAATGCGATGGATTTCGATGATCTACTTGTCAAGCCTATTGTTTTATTCCAACGATTTCCTGAGGTATTGAATAAGTATCAGCAGCGGTTTAAGTTTTTGCTCGTTGATGAATTTCAGGATACAAATCTTGCTCAATATAAAATGGTTCAGTACTTAGCTCAACAGCACAAGAACATTGCTGTGGTCGGCGATGATGCGCAAAGTATTTATTCATTTCGTGGAGCAGATATCCGGAATATTCTAAATTTTGAAAAAGATTATCCTGATTGCGCTGTTTTTCGGTTAGAGCAAAATTATCGTTCGACCAAAATCATTATTAGTGTTGCGGATAAACTTATTCACTACAATACAGAACAACTACGCAAGCAGTTATGGACGGCAAACCCGCAGGGCGATCCTGTTACAGTGATTCAGTGTACTGATGAACAGGACGAAGGAACCCAGATTGTGCGAGCGCTTCAACGAGAGAGTCAAAAGAAGAAGCTCGACCTCAAAGATTTTGCTGTGTTGTATAGAACAAATGCTCAATCTCGTTCTCTTGAAGATGCTTTTCGCAAAAATGGAATTCCCTACGTTATTGTTGGCGGGGTACGATTCTACGAGCGGAAAGAAATTAAAGATTTACTGGCGTACTTTCGTATTCTTGCAAATCCACGAGATGAAGAAAGTCTTCTGCGAATAATAAATTATCCGCCTCGCGGCATTGGCGATACCACTCTATCCTATTTGCAACAGTATGGCGCAGAACATGGAATTCCGCTGACGGATGTTCTATCCACAAGACTCGATGATGTGCAAAATCTAACCGACCGAGCAAAAAATGCACTTGTCCAATTTAGAAACTTCCTTAATAAGTATTCTGCGCTTCGCTCCACAATGTCGCTTGGCGAGTGGTCGCGTGTTTTAGTAGATGAACTGGGTATTCTCCAGATGTTCAAAGAAGAGCAAACATCGGAGGCTCTTTCGCGGTGGGAAAATGTTCAGGAATTGCTCTCGGCGATTTCGGAATATGAAGCTGAACATCCCGATGGCACGCTCGAAAGTTTTCTGGAAGAAGTATCGCTGGTGTCAGATATTGATATGTGGGAAGGTGGACATAATGCTGTTACCTTAATGACTCTCCATGCAAGTAAGGGTTTGGAATTTCCGGTTGTTTTTATTGCTGGACTTGAGGAAGGATTGCTTCCGTTCTACAATTCTCCAATCGAGAATGCAGACCTTGAAGAAGAACGACGATTATTCTACGTTGGCATTACACGAGCTCAGCAGAAGCTGTATATTACATACACTCGTTTGCGCTATCGGTTCGGCGATGTATCATATCCACAGCCATCCCGTTTTCTCTACGAACTTGGCAATGAAAATATCGAGCAAGTGCATACACATTTGCAGAATGTTCCTCATACTGGAAATCTTTTCCATGACAATGGAAAGAAGAAATCAGCGCGAAGATCTTTTGCAAATGATTCTATTGAGCATTTTGATGAAATGCCGTCGTATGAACAAGAATCTCAGGTAGAGTGGAAATTGAAGCGAGGTGGATTTGTGCGGCATGAAGTTTTTGGGAAAGGAAAGATACTGGAAGTATCAGGGAAAGGAGAAATGCAGAAAGTCGTTGTATATTTTGAACAATATGGAACGAAACAGTTATTTGTAAAGTACGCAAATCTTCGTCCGGCGTAAGGTTTACAATGTCAATTTTTTGAATACTTCTTAACCGCTTGTTTTACTCCACCCATTTCTTTGATTGAACGACGATAATGTTTTGCCAATATTCTCTGTGTACGTAGTGCGTGATGATGCTCTGAAATTCACCAACTTTCGAAGAAGGAATAATAAAGAACGCAAGCGCCTGCCTATTTAAGACAGGATGAGTTTGATCTGCGAATACGTTGTATTGAGTAATGGATTCTTCTGTATCGAAATCATTCGCTCCTGTTTTGGCTTCTCCGATGATGTATCGTTGATCTTTAAGGCTAAATCCATAAATGTCCGGTATTTTGTCTTCTTGATCGCCGTATCCATTGTTTTGAAGTTCTATTGGGATAGAGTATCCTTCGATTCCATCGGCTGTCATTACATTGTATCCTTCCTGACGGAAGTAATCAATCAGCTCTTGAATGAGCGATTGATGTTTCATAAAATCGCCAGCTTCACGATCCATAGACATCAAAATTTCTTTGTTGCAAGAATGCGTTCATAATAATTTTCATAGAGAGGAATTATTTTTTCAGAATCGAATTCCAGCGCGCGTTTACGCGCGGCAGCAGCAAACAATTTATGTTTCGAGGGATTCGAAAGTAAGTCAATTGCATATCGAGCCATCCTATCAATGTCTCCAATTTCTGCAATGTAACCAGTTTCGCCGTGGATCTGAAGTTCTGGCAATCCGCCGACACTGGATGAAATTACAGGAACTTCGCATGCCATTGCCTCGAGCGCTGATAGTCCAAAACTTTCGGATTGACTTGGCATAAGAAAAAGATCTGCCATCGAAAGAATTGGTACAAGTTCAGTTTGCTTGCCAAGAAATCTTACTTTATCTGCGATTCCAAGTTCCCTGCAGAGTATTTCGCACTGTGAGCGGTCAGGACCATCTCCGATTAGAAGGAGAATGCTCGGAATTTTCTTTTGTACTTCGTTGAAGATACGGATAACATCGGTGACGCGCTTTACAGGGCGGAAATTTGAAGTGTGTACGAGAACTTTTTCATTTGCGTCGGGGCAAAATGGGCACGTTCTGTCGGTTTGAATTCGCCTGTATTTCTTTGTGTCGACGAAATTTGGAATGAGTTCGATTTCTTTGTTGATGTTGTAATTTGTAAGAGTTTTTTCTCTGAGGAAGCGAGAAACCGCAGTAACGCCGTTGCTTTGTTCGATAGTAAATTTCATCAACGGCAAAAAACTTGGCTCGAGTCCGACGAGTGTAATATCTGTACCATGGAGAGTTGTAATAATCGCCGGCGCATTGGGAGATAATATTTGCTTTGCAAGGTATGCGCTTGTTGCATGTGGAATTGCATAGTGGCAGTGAAGAATATCTAATTTTTCGTAACGAGTTACCTCCACCATTTTGCTGGCAAGCGCCAGAGTATAGAGTGGGAAATCGAAGAGTGGATAACTTGACATTTCGACTTCATGGAACATAAGGTTTTCATAAAATTCAGTAAGTCGAATGGGAAGAGCATAACTGATGAAGTGTACCGAATGTCCTCGCTTTGCAAGCGCTTTTCCTAATTCTGTTGCGATGACGCCGCTGCCGCCATATGTTGGATAACATGTAATTCCTATGCGCATATCCCATTCTCCTTTTCAAAAAGGTAGAGAGATTTCATAAGATATTCAATTTGATGACCGATCATTCAAATTCATCTTTCAGAAAGATTTTAAATGCATACAAATTCTTAGAACTATCTTTTTGAACTCTCTTCATATTTTTTTGTATATTATTTCACACTTGCTCAAAGAAAAAAAGAATGAAGCGAACAGTAAAAATAATTCTTGGAAGTATTGGAGTTCTGATAGTAATTTGCGTGGCAATTATCGCTATTGGGTACTATCTGATTCACCGATCGTTTACATCTGTCGATGGAAGTAAGAAAATAGTACAAATCAAATCAAAGGTTTCTATCTACCGTGATTCGTATGGCGTTCCTCATATTGTTGCATCGAATGAATACGATGCATTCTTTGCAGCTGGATATGTGCACGCACAGGATCGACTGTGGCAACTAGAACTTCAGCGTCGTACTGGTTTGGGTCGGCTATCGGAAGTGGTTGGAAAAGAAGCGCTTCCGATCGATAAAATGTTTCGCACACTTGGCTTCAGACAAATTGCAGAAAAGCTCGAGGGTGAGCTTGATTCTTCGACGCGCAATGCGCTTCAAGCGTACGCCGATGGTATCAATGAATATATTTCAAAGAATAAAGGTCATTATCCGATCGAGTTTGATATTTTACAATTTGAACCTGAACCATGGACGGTGCAGCATTCGCTTCTTACCAGTCGGTTGATGGCATGGGAACTCAATTATTCACGTTGGGTGGATTTGCTTTGCGCAACTCTGGTTGAACGTGTAGGGGCAAAGAAAGCGGCTGAGGCGTTCCCATATTGGCAGCCAAAAGCTCCAAACATTCTTCCAAGCCGTTCTCTGCAAAAGTCCTTTGCAGAAGAAATACAACCTTTCTTAGAAGGAGAGCGTTGTTTCCAGAAACTTTCAGGTTTTTCTCCAGCGGGCGGCAGTAATGCGTGGGCTGTTGCAGGTTGGAAAAGCTCGACCCAAAAGCCAATTCTTGCAAATGATCCTCATCTTTTCTTGATGATTCCCTCGCAATGGTATGAGCTTCATCTTTCTTCGCCAACGTTTGAAGTTGCAGGAATGACTCTCCTTGGCGTTCCTTTTGTTATAGCGGGAAGGAATCGAAGCATTGCATGGGGAATTACAAATGGAATGTTAGATGATGGTGATTATTACATCGAAGAGCCAGATACTATGCCGCGTCCGTCAAGATATCGTTCTGCAAATGGCTGGTTGCCGTTTCGTCAACGGGAAGACACAATTCTTGTGAAAGATGATCCGCCTGTTATACTGACGGTTTACGAAACGGAACGAGGTCCAATTATCAATAACATTGAGCCGAATGCAAAGTATAGCAACAGTTTGATTTCATTTAGATGGACAGGATATGAACCAACGAAAGAGCCTCAAGCTTTTTATGCGTTAAATAAAGCATCGAATTGGAAGGAATTTAATGAAGCATTAAGTATGTTTGGTGTGCCAGCTCAAAATTTTGTCTATGCCGATACAGCAGGAAATATCGGATACGTGCTTGGCGGATTGATTCCAATTCGGAAGGTCAATGGTATAACATTTCCATTTCCTGGATGGGATAATTCTCATGCATGGCAAGGATTTGTTCCATTCGATAAAAATCCAAAGTCTCTTAATCCACCGGAAGGATTTATTATCACTGCAAATAATAAAATTGTTGGAGATGAATATCCATATTATCTCTCGAGTCATTGGGAACCGCCCTGGCGTGCACAGAGATTGTGGCGACTTCTTTCCTCTGCCCAGCGTTGCTCTCCTGAAGCAATGGAGCGATTTCAACTTGACGTTTACTCAATGCAAGCAGAAGAAATTGTGCCGTACATCCTTCACGCGTTCGATAGCGTTGAAGTGTCTGATTCTGATGTGCGTACAGCGCTTGAGTACTTCCGTAATTGGAATTATGACACGCGTTCCGAAGATGTGGCGACAACGTTATTTGAAGTTACCCATCAACATTTACTAAGGAATACATTTTACGATGAGATGGGCGATGAATTGTTCGGGCTGTACGATACTCTTGCTGCAACGCCTCTTACCGCAATAGAGTATCTACTCGAACATCCGACGTCTTCGTGGTTTGACGATGTTCGAACTCCAGTGATTGAACAACGTGATGATATACTTCGGAAGAGTCTTTTTGAGGCAATTACGGAGTTGCGTAGTACGCTTGGTGGAAATTTAAAAGAATGGCAATGGGGAAGACTTCATACGGTTACATTTCGTCATGCTTTTGGAGTTCATCCAATTTTAAGTAAGATATTTAATCTTGGTCCATTTCCTGTTGGTGGCACCCACGCGACCATCAATGTTGGATATTATTTTATAGGCACACCCTATGGTTGTACTGTTGGAGCTTCGATGCGACAAATTATGAATCTTGCGGATGTGAATGATACTCGAGTGATTCTGCCGCCAGGACAATCCGGGCAACTCTACCATTCTCATTACGACGATCAGATCCAGCTCTGGCTCAATGGAATTTATCGCACACGGTGTATGGACATTGATGAAATTGAGTCGTCTGCAAAATCTACATTAATATTGGAACCGTATTGATGAACATTTCGAATAAGCTCGAAGAACTATTAAGGAATTCACAGTCGATATGCGTACTGACAGGCGCAGGAATTTCTGCCGAAAGCGGCGTGCCAACGTTTCGAGGAACCGATGGATTATGGACGAAATTAAGTCCTGATGAGCTTGCAAGCTTTAATGGATTTATGCGCGAGCCAAAAAAAGTGTGGTCGTGGTTTCAACAACAGAAAGAGATTATGCACTCTGCTCGACCAAACGAAGCACATTATGCTTTAGCAACGATGGAAACACTCGTAAAGGATTTCACGCTCGTTACGCAAAATATCGATAATTTGCACAGACGTGCCGGCAGCAAGCATGTTCTGGAACTTCACGGCAACATTGAACGCAGCTACTGTATAAAGTGCGGCAAATATGTTTCTGAAGTAAAAATCACAGAAGAGCATCCGGTGCCATACTGCCAATGCGGTGGAATTATTCGTCCGGATGTAGTATGGTTTGGCGAAACTTTGCCCGAAGAAGAATATACCGAGGCTGTTACCGCAGCTTCGCACTGTGAACTCTTTATCAGCGTTGGTACATCGGCTGTTGTGTATCCAGCGGCTGCGTTGCCTCTCATAGCAAAACAGAACGGCGCTTATGTTGTGGAAGTAAATATCGAGTACACAGAGCTTTCATCTCATGCCGATGAAACATTGATTGGGAAAGCAAGCGAAGTGTTACCTCAGCTCGTCGAATTGATGAAGAAGGAGCGACAATGAATACATCAATAGCAAATCGTTGTGGAAGAACAAAAATTGTTTGCACTGTCGGACCTGCGACACAGTCGGTTGATATTCTGATAAAACTTATAAAGGCGGGAATGGATGTTGCAAGGCTCAATTTTTCTCACGGAACGTATAAAGAACACAGCGGCATGATTCGAAATATTCGAGAGGCAAGTAAACAAACAGGCGCGCCGATTGCTATTCTTCAGGATCTCTGTGGACCGAAAATCAGGACGGGAAGACTTCAGAATAAATTTATCGAGTTGCGACCAGGCGCAGAAATTATTTTTACAACTGATGATATTATTGGCGATGAACACAGAATTTCTACAACCTATAAATTATTGCCTTCCGATGTGCATGAAGGCGATACAATTCTTTTAGATGATGGGAAGTTACGCGTAGAGGCGCTCTCGACGACGTCGAATGAAGTTCGATGCCGAGTTGTTTTTGGTGGACGTTTAGGCGAACATAAAGGAATGAATTTACCCGGCGTTAAACTCAGTACCCCATCGCTCACCGAAAAGGATATTCAGGATTTACAATTTGGCGTTGAAAATAATATTGATTACGTTGCGCTTTCATTTGTGCGTTCCGCGAATGATATTCGGTTATTGCGTTCCTATCTTACAAAATTTGCTAATTACTTTATTCCTGTCATTGCAAAGATTGAAATGCAGGAGGCAATTGCATCCATTGATGACATCATTGCAGAAACAGACGGCGTGATGGTCGCACGCGGCGATCTGGGAGTTGAAATGCCTGCCGAGGAAGTGCCGTTACTTCAGAAGATGATTGTTCGGAAATGCAACGAAGTTGGAAAGCCCGTTATTATCGCTACGCAGATGCTGGAAACGATGATCGAGAATCCTCGTCCTACGCGCGCAGAAGCGAGCGATGTTGCAAATGCGGTTATCGATGGCGCCGATGCGGTAATGCTAAGCGGAGAAACATCGATAGGGAAGTATCCTGTGGAAACTGTGCAGACAATGAATACAATCATTTGCACAACGGAAGCCAGCATCTTGACATCGAAGGTTAGCGAACACGGTTCAATGAATACAGGAGATGTTTTAGATGCTATTGCACAGGCGGCATGCTTATTAGCTGATCAAGTAAAGGCGACTGCAATTATTCCTATTACTCACTCTGGCGGAACTGCGCGGCGCATCAGTCATTTCCGTCCCATTGCAAACATCATTGCTGTAACTGGAGAGGAGCGTGTGTTGAGGTGCTTGAATTTAATCTGGGGCGTACAAGGAATTGTTCTTTCCGACTACATTGGCAATGCCGATGCAATATTACATCGAGTAAAAGAAATACTGAAAGAGAAGGGATATATTAAAAGCGGAGATTACATCGTTTTTACAATGGGAATTCCACTGATGGCAAGAGGAATGACAGACACGATCAACGTCGAACGAGTAGAATAATTTGGTTTGGAAATCCATTCTTTTAGTTTTGTCATCAAATTTCTCTTTGTGATTTATACCACAAAGAAAAAGAAAATTGAAAAATTACTTGAGTTTTTCGAGTCAAAGGATTAAGTTAGAACCGATATGAAGAAGGTAGGATTCATAGGAATAACAATATTATTGTTCAGTGTAATTCTTATAGCAGGGCAGGTCATTGTCGAAGGTCCAACTGCAAGTAATGCGGGTGATAATATTATTATTCGTTGGAAAACCGGAGATGAAAGTGGAGTAAGCGAATTTCAGATTTGGCGTTCTGGTGGACAAGGGTCATTTATGCAGGTTGGAACTGTAAGTCCCAAAGGGAATAATTCTTCTTATGAGTTTGAAGATCGTTCAGTGTTCAAAACTGAATCGTCAGTTTATAATTACAGAATAGCTGTTGTCTTTAATGATAATACTCGAAGTCTGTCATCTACCATTACTGTTTCACATCTAAGTTCTACTGCACGCCGCACGTGGGGTAGTATCAAAGCAATGTTTCGTTAATTCCCGATTATCATAAATTTAAAATGAAGGGAAGCGATTCTTTGTAATCGCTTTTTTTGTTCTTATGGCACAACCTGAAGTTTCAATTATATTAGCATCACAATCTCAACGAAGGCGCAAGTTATTAAAACAAATCGGGATTCATTTTCGAATCTTTCCGAGCAACTCAGAAGAAATCTACGACTATTCATTACCGCCAGCGAAAAATGTTCAGCGTATTGCTTTAAAAAAAGCAATCAATGTTGCAGAGAGACTGCGGAAAGGAATTGTCATTGGCGCTGATACAATTGTGATTTTCCGGCGCCACGTGTTAGGTAAACCAAAGTCGCCTGCCGATGCGGTACGCATGCTTCGATTGCTTAGTGGCAAATCTCATTTTGTGTACACAGGAATTGCATTAGTGGATGTTGAGACGAATCTTCATTTTACAACAGTAGAAAAAACAGAAGTGCATTTTCGCAAACTTAGCGAAAAGGAAATTCAAGATTATGTTGCTTCTGGCTCACCGTTAGATAAAGCTGGTTCTTACGGAATTCAAGATGATTATGGAGCCGTATTCGTAGAACGAATAAATGGATGCTATTACAACGTCGTTGGCTTTCCTTTGGCGCGATTTTCGATTGTCTTCCCAAAATTTTTAAGGGAAAGAGACAAAATCTTACATAAGGCCATTCAAAAGAATAAGCCGAACAATAAAAAGACAATATAAACCCTTTGAGTTGCTCTTAAACAGAACAATGATTTTTTACATTGTAGTTAAAAGCAACTCTAAAAAGGTTTTTACATCAAGTGTGAGCTACTAGGCAACTTTTGAGACTTTAACAGCCTGTAAGCCTTTTGGCCCTTGTTCCACTTCGAATTCTACTTTATCGCCTTCTACAAGTGATTTGTAGCCGTCGGTGTTAATGGATTTATAATGCACAAATACATCTTCACCTGATTGTCGTTTGATAAAGCCATATCCTTTGGCATTATTAAACCATTTAACTGTACCCTGTTCCATAGACGTTACTTCCCGTCAACTGTTAAACATAACACCGTTATTTTGCTCACAGACGAATGGATAATCTTGTGTAACTGCAAAGCTTGTAATTCGGTGGGCTGAGCCTCTCTTTGTTGTATCTGAATCATTTGAATCATCGCTACTACATTTAACACCGTTACTGCCTAACAGAACACCTCCACGCACGAAACAAAATCGGTGCAGTGAATTGCTTTTCAATATTACAATTTGACTCTTAAAAAAGCAAGTATTCTTATCACCTAAAAAATTTTTTTTCTAAATCCATAAATGTCTTAAGAATATAACAATGACGATAAATAATGAGGTAGAATTTGTTCAACATCTAAAAATTCGGTTGCTGATTCTGTAATATCTTACTCCATAATCTGAAACGATCGGGCGCGTCAACCATGCTTGCCTTTCTTATAGTCGTTTTATAACTTGTAAAAAAAATTAGTCCACTAACATGTCAAAATTTTCGTTCGAAGAAATACGAGAAAAGTTTTCAACAGGCAAAGATTTTAACGATATCTTCGATGCATTCGAGGATGCTCTTGAACAGAGAATACAAGATGTTGATTTGTATAAGCTCCTCTTCTGGAATCCATCTTTGAAACCTGAAGAATTGTGTCTCTTTGGTGAAAAGTTAGCCAAAGAATTCCCTTCTATTGCATACGAAACCTTTATGTGGCTTGCAAGTGTATTTGAGGCAACGTATGCTATGTACGATAATTTCGAACTCGCAATGAAGTATTATCAGAAAGCCTCTGAACAACGGCCAAGTGAAGCGTTGCCATATCTCAATGCCGCGGATTGTTACGATCTCGATCTAAATATTCCGCCATTTGACTCACTTATTGAATTTCTGAAAAAAGGCTTGAAACATGTTCTCGAAAAGAGAACGCTTCTTCTTCGGATTGCGTACCTCTATCAACTACGAGGAGAGCAGGAACAAGCAGCTTACTATCGCAAACTCGCTGATGATCTTGAACAGAATCAAAATTAGCGCTTCTCTTTCCAAATATGCTGGAACGTTTTACATTCTTTCCGCAGTACTATTCTGGGGATCATCTGCTCCAATTGCAAAACATTTGATTACTCACAAGTACAGTACGTTGACGATTGTTCAAACTCGAGCGCTGTTGAGTTTCTGCTTCCTGAGCGTCTGGTTTTTGTTGTTTCAACGGCGCTCATTCCGAATCGATATCAAAGATATCTTTCCGTTTTCATTGCTTGGATGTGTGGGTTTAGCTCTGACGAACTACACCTACTATTTTACTGTTGTCAATTTATCTGTTGCGGTTGCAATTCTTATTCAATATACTGCCCCAATTTTGGTAGTTGTTTACAGCGGCGTATTAAAAAAAGAAGAACCGCTTCTGCCATCGACACTCATTTCACTTGTCCTTGCATGCGTTGGATGTGCGTTGGCTGTAACGAATGCATCTTTTAAATCAATCCAATTACATGGACTTACATGGATTACAGGACCGCTTTCCGCATTTGCGTATGCATTTCAAATTATTGCAACGAAACGCCTTTTAAAAAAATATTCACTCAATACTGTATTGATCTATATGCTTGGCTTTGCATCGGTCTTTTGGTTTTGTGTTAATCCGCCATGGGATTTTTTCAATAGTGGATATAGCGGAAACGACTGGATAATTTTAGCATTATTTGCTTGCGTTTCTGTTCTCATACCTCAAGCGCTTTTTGCTAAAGGTTTATCATCAATGAGCGCATCAAATGCTGGAATTCTTACAACTTTTGAACCTGTTGTAGCAATTGGAATAGCGTTTCTTATTTTAGGTGAAACGATTGGCATTCCTCAAGTGTTTGGTGGAATATTGGTAATTGGAGCTATTGTACTTATTAACCTTCCACAATTAGAAAAGAAATAGTAAATGCGTACGGAACGTCGGTTACAAAAAATTTTGACAGCGCTTCGGCATCGTCAACCAGATTTGACTGTTGTAATGGAAAATATTCACGATCCGCATAACGTGAGCGCTATACTACGTTCTTGTGATGCGGTCGGCGTCAAGGAAGTTCAACTTGTGTACACAGCAACAGAATTTCCAGAAATTGGTAAAAAGAGTTCCGCAAGTGCGCGTAAATGGGTGGACAGACGACGATTCGGTTCGATTCAAGAATGTTATTCACAGCTTCGTCAGGAAGGCTTTACAATCTATGCTACTCACCTTACGGAATCGAGTAAATCATTCTATGATGTTGATTTTACAAAGAAAGCTGCAATTGTCGTTGGAAACGAACACGAGGGAGTATCTCGCGAAGCAGCAGAGCAAGCGGATGAGCTTATTCATATTCCGATGTTTGGGATGATACAAAGTCTCAACGTTTCTGTTGCAACGGCGGTGATACTCTATGAAGCAGCAAGACAACGACTTTATTCAGGCGGATATTCGAACTCAAAATTTTCGGAAGAAGAGTTACAGCAACTTCTTAAAGTTTGGGCGATGAAAGATAAGTAACAAAATTATAGATGAGACAGAGCCAAAATCTTGTGTTAGGCAAGAGAAGTAAGACAAAATAGCGAAAGGTATAGGAACAAAAATGAGTAGTACATCAGAGAGAAAGACGGAAATAATTTTTCCAATTCATAATTTTGTTCGCGCATCGTCGCTCGCATTGATTTTGTTTATTGTTTTTCTTTTTATAGAACCGCCTGTAACAATTTTTGGATGGCTCTTTGGCGTTGCACTGAGTTTATTGTTACTTTATCTTTGTGTTCAGAGTATCATTATTTTTAGGAAACAGAAATGAAAAGGAAAGCATTTCTTTTATTAGGAATATTACTGTGTCTCTTTGCTTCTGCCAGCGCACAGAAAGCAAAAGTGAAAACCGGAATCGAGGTTCTGAAGGAACGCCATTTCGATATTCTCGTTGGGAAAAGAGTTGCTCTTATTACAAATCCAACTGGCATTACTTCAAATTTTCAAAGCACAATCGACATTCTATACTCTGCATCAGGTGTGCGACTTGTTGCGCTCTTAAGTCCTGAGCATGGAATACGCGGCGATGTGCCCGCCGGAAAGGAAGCAAACAATGGATTCGATGTTGTTACAGGTTTGCCGGTATATTCTCTCTATGGAAGAACGCGGAAACCAACAGAGGAAATGCTGGATAGTGTTGATGTGATTGTCTATGATATACAGGATATTGGTGTGCGATCTTATACATACATTTCCACACTTGGACTTGCAATGGAAGCGGCTGCTGAGCGAAAAATTCCATTTGTAGTTTTGGACAGACCAAATCCGCTTACGGGAGTTCGTGTTGAAGGGACAATGCTCAATCCGAGCTTTAAATCCTTTATTGGAGCGTATCCAATTCCGTATGTCTATGGAATGACGGTTGGTGAATTGGCGAGGATGATCAACGGTGAAAAATGGTTGGGAGATGGCGCTCTTACGTGTGAGTTGACAGTGATTCCAATGGAAGGATGGCATCGCTCGATGTGGTGGGATGAAACTGGATTGCCGTGGGTTCCAACTTCTCCGCATATTCCTCATTCGTTTACGCCAATGTATTATGTAATGACAGGTTTACTTGGTGAATTGGGAACAGCAAATCAAGGCGTAGGTTACACATTGCCGTTCGAACTTGTAGGAGCGCCGTGGATCAATGGCGCCGTGCTTGCTCGCTATTTGAACAGTTTATCCATCCCTGGCGTACAATTTCGCGCAATGACTTATACGCCTTTCTATATGGATACGACTGGAATTTTGTATCGAGGAGTTCAAATCCATGTCATGAACAGAGACGAGGTATCTTTTACTCGTGTGCAGTTATCGGTTCTTCATGCATTAGTGACGTTATTTCCAGATTACGATATTTTTATTCGTGCGCGACCGGAAAAATTATTAGCCTTCGATAAAGCGATTGGTTCTGATTCTATTCGGCGAGCGTTGCAAAATGGAACTTCTATCGAATATCTTCTGAAAACAATTGACCAACAATGTTCTGCGTTCTGTAAACAAAGGCAAAGATATCTGCTGTACAAGTAAGAAAACTGCATACAATATTCTCTCACGCAGATATTGCAGATTTGCGCAGAGATGATTTACGTTAGGTTTTATTGTATACACCGATATGAAAATGAGACGCGCTCTCTATCGATCCCTTAAAAGTGGCTCATTGAATCCTTTGCATTATTATTGCATCATATCAATAGAGCAATAAAAAAATCAAAGAACATTTACATTGAAAGAAGGGTCATTGTATGACAGAAGAACTTACGAAAGACAAGTTTTTACAAAAAGTATTTAATTTTGAAACAAATCAAGATTGGAAATTTGAAGGTGATAAACCTGCGATTATAGATTTTTGGGCGCCGTGGTGCGGACCTTGTAGAATGGTTGGACCAATTCTAGAAGAACTTTCAGAAGAGTACAAAGGGAAGATCGATTTTTATAAAGTGAATGTTGACGATGAGCAAGAATTAGCTTCAGTATTTGGTATAAAGAGTATTCCGTCTCTGCTTTTTGTCCCAAAGGATGGAACTCCTAAAATGGCAGTTGGAGCGCTACCAAAGGAAGCTCTCATCGAAGCAATCACAAACGAATTAGGCGTAATTTCTAAAAAATAGCTATCCAATATCCTGTTTCATATCCTCCTTATGTTCACGGAGTAAGAGGTGAATACTTTTACTCCGTGTTTTCTTTTTTTAGTAGAAATAAAATAATGATTTAGGTTGCAATACATTCAACTTGATTCAAATTGATTCTCTACGATTTCACCGTTGAATCTGAACCGGCTGGCGGAGGAATCGAATGCGTCGAGGTAATAGCTTGATATTTACTGATGAGTATGAGAGCGTTGCTTAGTAGTTCGTACACTGCTTCTAAAGTTGATTGTATAGATTTATCATTATTTTGGAATGAGGTATTTTGTCGAATAGAATCAATGTGAAGTTTTGCAGCTGCAATTTGATTGCCAATACTATCTGCAACAGAAAGAGCCATTTGAAGCAAAGCGGCTTTTTCAGCGTCTTCAGCAATACGTTGTTCAAGCGACTTTACGCGAATGCCAACACGAATACGCGCGAGAAGTTCTTCGGGCTTGAACGGTTTTGGTAAATAATCGTCAGCTCCTGTATCAAGCCCGGCTACTATATCATCGGTCGAAGCTCTTCCCGAAACCATGATAATGTATGGTTGGCGTTGACTTAACTCCTTGTGTACTATTTGCAAGATATCAATTCCGCTCATGTCGGGCATTTGCCAATCCAGAACAACTACATCGGGATAGAATTCCGAAATTTTGGATAACCCATCTTTTGCAGATGTTACCCCGATTGCTGTATAGTGATGAAATTCAAGGAGCGTCTGAAGCGTAGTAACTACATCACGATCATCATCAATAATAAGTATCTTGTTTCCCATAGTATTGTAAGAATAATTGAAACAATCTACCTGTTTTGAACAAGAGAATCAAATTCTATCATTAAGAATACAAGCAACGAACATTCTCAATTATTTTGATATATTGAAATAGTTCTATGGATACACAAGAAAAGCATAATAAAACAAAGATTGAACTTCTTGCACCTGCTCGAGATCTGGAGTGCGGTATTGCAGCAATTCACTATGGCGCAGACGCTGTGTATGTTGGAGCTCCGAAATTTGGTGCGCGTAAAGCCGTTGGTTTACCACCGAAGGATATTGAAACGATTATCAACGAAGCTCATAAATATTGGGGTCGAGTGTATGTTGCGCTGAATACTATCCTTTACGATAACGAATTTGATGAAGCAATCTCCATTATTCGTTCTGTATACTCGATGGGAGCTGATGGTATCATCATTCAAGATCTCGGGCTACTTGAACTTGATTTGCCGCCGATTCCTCTTATTGCCAGTACTCAAATGCATAATTACGATGTTGCACATATCCAATTTTTAGAACAAGTTGGTTTTCAGCGTGCAATACTTGCTCGTGAGTTGACGCTTGAGGATATTCGAAAGATTCGTAATAGCACATCGCTTGAGTTAGAAGCTTTCATTCATGGCTCTCTCTGTGTGTCCTTCAGCGGAAGATGTTACTTAAGTTATGCTACACAGCATCGAAGTGCGAACCGGGGAGAATGCGCGCAACCTTGTCGTCTTCCATATTCCCTCTCTACGCTTGATGGCAAATCTATTGCGGAGAACGAATATTTGCTTTCTCTGAAAGATCTTAATCTATCTCGTTATCTCTCGGATTTACTTTCCGCTGGTGTTACGTCTTTTAAAATAGAAGGTCGCCTGAAAGATATTTCGTATGTGAAGAATGTTACTGCCTTCTATCGGCAGCAGCTCGATGCACTCCTTGCCTCGGATACCTCATTTGAGAAGAGTTCCTCTGGAAAGATGTTCTATACTTTTAATCCTGAACCATCGAAGACATTCAACAGAGGATTTACGACGTATTTTCTGTATGGGAGACAAAAAGATATTCTTTCTCGGTTTACCCCAAAATCTATTGGAGCTTGTGTAGGAAAAGTTAAGGAAGTGCGAGGAAATTATATTCGGGTGGATTCCAATGAACAATTTCGCGCAGGAGATGGCTTGTGCTTCTTCGATTCAGAAAATAAATTGTGCGGTACCAGAGTGGAAAAGGTGGAAGGTCATAATCTTTTACTTGCGGAAAGTAATGGAATAAAAGTTGGTACGGAATTGTTTAGAAATTTTGATGCCGCTTTTGACAAGGAGCTAAATCGTAATCCAACAAAGCGGAAAATTTCTGTAACAATTGAATTCAATGAATTGCCATCAGTTTTTGAATTGATTGCTGTTGATGAAGATGGAAATAAAGCTCGGATTGAAAGAGCGCTAACGCATTCGCTTGCAAAGAATAAAGAACTTGCGATGCGAACACTACATACTCAACTTTCAAAATCGGGTGGAACAATCTTCGATGTTAAAAAAGTAAAGATAGATATTGCTGTTCCTTATCTTTTTACGGTAAAAGAGTTGAACAACATACGGCGGGATGTGTTACAGCAATTAGAACGTGAACGCATTGCTCATTTCCCCAAAATATTTATTCAAAGAAAAGAGAATCCACTTGCTGCATTTCTCGAGAAAGCGCTGAATTATTCTTATAATGTCAGTAATTCCTATGTCGAACAATTTTATAAGCGATTTGGTGTGGAAAAGATCGAGAAGGCATTTGAATTAACAGATGATCATAATGGCAAAGTAGTAATGACGACAAAGCATTGCTTGCGATTCTACTTTGATTTATGTAACGGGAAAAAAGGGAAGAATGAGCCCCTTGTCCTTACAGGACGAGGTTTCCGTTATTTACTTTCGTTTCAGTGCAATGATTGTGTTATGAAAGTTATCTTGGATGAGAAGAAAGATAAAAGAATGTGCACCCGGGGGGAGTCGAACCCCCAACCTACAGCTTCGTAGGCTGGCGCTCTATCCAATTGAGCTACAGGTGCCAATGAATCAAAAAGCAACCTTTCGGTTGCCTTTTTTTGCGGGGCCGACGAGTCTCGAACTCGCGACCTCCTGCGTGACAGGCAGGCGCTCTAACCAAGCTGAGCTACGACCCCATTTATTTATTGATCAATTTAACATTCATTTTCACTCAAATCAAGGACAAAATTGGGAAGCGTACTTGAAATCGTTTGATGATTTAATAGGAATATAGTGAGAAGTAAGCATAGAAAAATTTATAGATACAAAACAAATTATGAAAGATTTTTATTGACTTTAGAAAGGGAATTTCACTATATTTTCACAAGAAAATTTAGATGAAGGCAAGCTTGTATTTTTATAATTACCAAAAACTAATCACATACTTATAGAAGGATTGTATTATGGCAAAAGCAATGACGAAAAGCCAAATTGCGGCTCATCTTGCAAGCAAGTTCAATATTAAAAAGAAAGACGCAGTTGGCATATTAGAAGAACTTGCAAATTTAGCTTATCGGGAAGCTAAAAATTCATTTACACTACCGGGCATTGGAAAGCTCGTTCTCGTTGAGCGTAAAGCACGCATTGGACGAAATCCAGCTACCGGCGAACAGATTCAAATTCCTGCTAAGACTGTAGTGAAGTTTCGTGTTGCAAAAGCTGCAAAAGAAGCTATCTTAAAAGCTCAGTAATCTCGTACTTCGCTAACGACGAGCGCCGCCCTTTTTGACGGCGCTTTTTTTTTGATTCTGTTCCTCGATTGTTTTTTTATTTTTTATAGAAAAAACGAAGTGTTATATGAAACATTCACAGAAACCGACTTTATATCTTAACATTATATGGCATCAGCATCAACCTTCCTATGTAGATCCAATTAGTGAACAGCTTCAGGGTCCATGGGTTCGCACACATGGCACCAAAGATTACTACGATATGGCTGCTATACTTGAGCAATATCCCGATGTTCACTGTACAATTAATCTTACTTCATCCTTATTATTTCAACTACAGGAATATTATGTAGCACGCCTTGTTCCATTCCTCGATAAGGATAAAAAATACATTGATAGCGATGCATATTTTGCAATGTTTGGCGGTAAAACCGATCCATGGATTGATCTTGCTCTAAAATCAACTGAGTCTTTTACTTCTCACGATCAAGAATATTTACTTACGAATGAATGGAATGCTTTTGGTATAAGCGAAGTAATGATTCAACGATTCCCTCAATACTTTGCTTTGCGTGAACATTTTAGGGATGTTGGCGCAGAAGGCTTGACAGTGCAGGAAATGAGAAGCATAAAATTCTGGTTTTTTGCAGCTTACTTTGACCCTGATTTTTTGGAACATCCAGTGAAACTTGCCTCTGGAAAAGTTGTCGATCTTACGGACTGCATACGATGTACCAAGAACGGTCAATATGTTTCAGCAAGTTCTATTACTGAGCAAATGTGTAATAGAATTGTTGCCGAAGCAGTGAAAGTTTTAGAAGCAATCGTTCCAATTCACAAAAAATTAATGTTTCATCCAGCTTTGAAGAAAGGGCAAATAGAGTTACTGACGACGCCGTTCTATCATCCTATTTTGCCACTAATTATTGATTCGGATGTTGCGAAGATATGTCAACCGAACGATCCAATGCCGACGCGCTTTCATTATCCACAGGATGCCGAAGCGCAAGTTGAAAAAGCTATTTGTTATTTTGAAGAGTTATTTGGCGAGAAACCTATTGGAATGTGGCCCGCGGAAGGAGCGGTCTCGCAAGATGTACTTGAAGTGTTTGAACGAAAAGGGATCAAATGGATTGCAACGGACGAAAAGATTTTATTTAACTCAAGAAGTGAGCACAAAGAATGTTATTATCCATACGCATCGAAATACAATGTTGCGCTTGTTTTCCGGAACACAGAACTTTCAGACAAAATTGGTTTTGTGTATAAAGATTTCAACGGAAAAGATGCGGCTCACGATTTTATTAACCGTGTATTACATTTTTGTCCAGCTGAAGGAGAAAGAGATAGACTTCTGACAGTTATTCTCGATGGCGAGAATGCCTGGGAATGGTATAAATATGATAACGATGGGAAGAATTTCCTCCATACGCTCTATTCAGAACTAACGAAACGTTTCGAAACTAAAGAGATTGTAACGACAACTGTAAGTGAATATATTACTGGAAATCCTAAAAGAGGAATCATGCCGCATCCACTTGATTCGATGCACACAATCGAATGGCTTTGGCCTGGTTCCTGGATCAATGCAAATTACGATACATGGATTGGCGATGAGGAAGAGAATCAAGCGTGGGAATATCTTCGGACTGCTCGTGAAGATCTCGGAAAATCAGGTATATCAAGTCCGGATTATTCCGCGCCTCTACCAGAAAAAGATTCCAAACAATATTATGCGCGGATGGCGTGGGAATCACTCTATGCTGCTGAAGGTTCAGATTGGTTCTGGTGGTATGGCGCTGACCAAAATGCTCCTTCAGGTTTAGAACCATTTGATAAGATTTTTTTGACGCATCTCAATAATATTTACCAGTTTGCAAAACTTGCGGGCAGTTCAATGCCCGCTCGTTCTTTTAAACCGATTAAATTAAAAAGCTCAGTATCATCAGTCGCTGGCGGAACTATGTTGCAAAGCAGTGAGGAATTTGTTACGGTTATTTTTCAATGCGATGCAAGGAATATGTACGTTCGAAAGGCAATTTACATTGTTGGGAATCATGAATTACTTGGGAACTGGGTGCCAAATCAAGTGCAGATGTACGATGATGGGACACACGGCGATCGACAGGCTGGCGATAATATATGGACGCTCGAACTGCAATTTCCTGTTGGTACAGTCTTAGAATATAAATTTACTAACAGCGGACCTAAAGGTAGTTGGTATCCTGGTGAAGAATTTCCCGGCTTAAACAGAAGAATCGTTGTTTCTCAGACTCCGTCTAATAGAATTGTGCTACTCGATGTATTTGGTAAAATTTAGTGTTTATTATGGTTGAGAATATTTTAATTGTGAGTGTTTAGCTCAAAATATATTTTCAATTTTAGCATCGGTAATTTCTAACTCTTTAAGTATTGTTACGAACATCTTCTTCTCACCTATACAATTAATTGTTAGAAGAGTATATTCTTTTATGCCACAACAGATATCTTCTCGTTTTTCTTTTGCGAATTATTTGTTTATGCGGCAGGCAAAGAAAGGGAAAAATTTTGTATCATTAGGGAGTCGTAGCAATACGAATGGCAACAGTGGAAGGGAAGAATTATGAAATTCTATACAGATTATTTATGGTTCAATACCAA
>DAOOUW010000016.1:23747-26804 GCA_035390885.1 Bacteroidota bacterium
AGTGGAAGGGAAGAATTATGAAATTCTATACAGATTATTTATGGTTCAATACCAAAAAACATCGTGAGTATATCAATATTACTGGAAACCTCGAAGAAATACTTGCGAAGAGCGGCATTCGTGAAGGGATGATGCTGGTCTCGGCAATGCATATTACGGCTGGAGTATATGTCAATGATGCTGAACTTGGACTTATTCAGGATATTGATGAATGGCTGGAAACGCTGGCGCCATTCAAGCCGACGTATCGTCATCATCGAACTGGCGAAACAAATGGCGATGCACATTTGAAAAGTCTGTTGATACACCACGAAGTAATTGTTCCAATTACCAGCGGTAAACTCGATCTTGGTCCCTGGCAACAAGTTTACTATGCAGAATTCGATGGTCAACGGCGGAAGCGTGTTATTGTAAAAGTGATGGGGGAATGAACAAGAATCGTATATTTAAATTTTAGCATGAAGATTCTAATCTTGTAAAGACATAGATCGGTCAATGAGCAATAAGGAACATATTCGTTTCAAACATTATTTTGAATACTCAGGATTTCTTCTTCTTTCTTTCTTTACGCGTCTTATCCCGCTCAAGAAACTTTACAGAGTTGGATTTTTTTTAGGAGATATTGGATACAAAATAATTCCGTCCAGAAGACGCGTTGCATTACAAAATCTCATCAATGCTTATCCTGATGCAGATCGGACTTCACTGGAAGCAATTGCTCGAGGATCGTTCCGAAATATTGCTGCAACTTTTTTAGAAATTCTTGCCTATCCAAGAATGAGCAATGAAACAATTTTGGAACGAGTGAAAGTCGAAAATCCTGAAGTTCTCAATGCAGTTATAAGTGAAGGAAAAGGTTGTTTGGTGTTGACTGCCCACTATGGAAGTTGGGAAATGGCAATGCAGGTGATTGGAATTTTATACGGAGATAGGATGAAGATGGCAATCGAGAAGCCGTTGTCGAATCCTTTAGTCGACAATTTAATTCATCGCTACCGATGCGCTTATGGTGGAAAGGTTTTCCCGATGCAATCGAGTGTCCGTGAATCTTTAAAATCACTAAATGAAGGAGGACTTGTATGCCTTGCGGCGGATCAATCAGCGGCAAAGGAAAGTATCGCTGTCGAATTTTTTGGGAGGAAAGTGCCAACCTTTACCGGACCGGCGATTCTTTGTTTAAGAACTGGTGCTGCAATGCTTGTTGCGCTAGCAGTTCGCCAACCTGATGGAAATTACTCGATGCGACTTCATAGAGTCGATACATCGGATCTTCACGGCGTCAATGATGCTAACGTACTCGAACTTACAAAGCGCCACGTCGCTCTCACTGAGCAACTTATTCGTCAAGCGCCTGACCAATGGATGTGGACGCACAAGCGCTGGAAACATGTTCCTGATAGAGTTAAGATTGATTTATGACAACGGAATTTCATAAGATTCTTATTATTCAATCTGCATTCATTGGCGATGTCGTTTTAACGCTTCCACTTGCCCAAGCGCTAAAGAAGTTATTTCCGACTTCCCAAATAGATTTTGTTGCTGTTCCAAAATCTGTTCAAATAATTGAAGGTCATCCAGCTATTACAAGAGTTTATCCGTATGACAAACACGGTAAAGATTCAGGTGTTGCTGGTTTTCTTCGATTACGTCGAGCAATTGCTAAAGAAAAGTACAATCTTGCTCTTATTCCGCATCGCTCATTGCGAAGCGCTCTGCTGGCTTGGGGAGCTGGAATTCCACTTCGCATTGGTTTCGATCGAAGTGCAGGGAAGATGTTGCTAACAAAGATTGTTCGCTATGACAGCAATCGACACGAAATTGACCGCAACCTTTCTCTTCTACAACCGCTCGGAATTTCTATTCCAGCTGATGAACTTCCACATATTTTTCTTTCACAGGATGATGTAGCTGGAGTCGATGATTTTTTGCGCACTCAATCGCTCGAATCTTCAAAAATCTGGATTGCACTTGCTCCTGGTTCAATCTGGGCTACAAAGCGATGGCTGCCAGAGCGGTATGCAGAGCTATCCAGTATCCTTTCTAAGAACTATCAGGTTTTTCTTGTTGGCGGAAAGGAAGATGAAGAACTTTGTGAATTTATTCGAGCTGGAAATCCTTCAATCATCAATTGTGCTGGAAAATTATCCATCAAACAATCTGCTGAACTAATTCGACGGTGTCGGATTCTTGTTTCAAATGATAGCGCTCCTATGCACCTTGCTGTTGGAGTTGGCACGCCTGTGGTTGCAATTTTTGGAGCGACGGTGCCAGAATTTGGATTTACACCTCGTGGAGAACACGATGTAGTTGTGCAAACTCGGGGATTACAATGTCGTCCATGCGCAATCCATGGAGGAAATTCTTGCCCTATTAAATCGTTCGATTGTATGAAGCAAATCACGGTTGAGCAAGTAATGGCTTCTATCGAATCGGTTCTGGTAAGTACTCAACAATAAACTAATATTGGAGAATAATGATGATAAACGAATATCCACAAGAGTACGTATTAACAATTCCAACTCAAGAATTTGAACGCATCGGATATTTTTCCGGTCTTTGCTTTGAGGTCGAACGCTACAGAGAACTGCTCGAGAACGACGCATATCATCAATATATTGAGCGAAACAAAGCAGAACACGATCCGTCCTTCAAACAACTTATTCCTTATGCGCTCATTCGTTGTGGTGCAAGTATCTTCGTATATCGGCGTGGGAAATTGCAAGGTGAAAAACGATTGGTTGGTAATTACTCGTGTGGTATAGGCGGGCATATTTCTATTGATGATCCTTCGCTTTTTGGCACAACGTATGAAGAAGGACTGAGACGTGAAGTGGGCGAAGAAGTTGATATTCAATCGCCGTATCGTCAGAATATTGCTGCGCTAATCAATGATGATTCGGATGAGGTTGGAAAAGTTCACCTTGGCATTGTTCACATATTAACTGTTGAAGAACCAAAAGTTGTTGCTCGTGAAAAGGCATTGGCGGAACCTCATTTTATGTCTTTTGAACTTCTTCAGGCTCACAGAGATGAATTCGAAAATTGGTCGCAAATTTG
>DAOOUW010000016.1:26904-32240 GCA_035390885.1 Bacteroidota bacterium
CTTTTGAACTTCTTCAGGCTCACAGAGATGAATTCGAAAATTGGTCGCAAATTTGCATTGACAATATTGACAAGCTATTACACTCTTAAAATAATCTTATTTTCATTTTCAGAAGTTAAGATTTGTGAGAATATTCGAAATTCTTAGCAATTGCTCGGTTCGCAGTTTTTTTCTATATTTGTATAAGTATCGACAAGCTGAAGTAGCTCAGCGGTAGAGCAGCGGTTTCGTAAACCGCAGGTCGTGGGTTCAAATCCCACCTTCAGCTCTCAATAAATTTCACGACTATGCGCATATATTTTCCGGTTACTTCTCAAATAAGTTTTCCTCTTCTTTGTCCTCCTGCAAGAATTCATGAGTCTCGTTGAAGTTATTCTTATCGCTTTCGGATTATCAGCAGATGCATTCGCAGTTTCTCTCTGTGTAGGAGCAAGCGGATTTGCACACGAACTCAGATCGCGGATACGATTGGCATGGAATTTCGGTTTTTTTCAGTTTATGATGCCAATCATTGGATGGTTTGCTGGAGGGTTACTGTTAAAATGGTTGGAGTCGGCTGACCACTGGATTGCATTTCTTTTATTAGCGTACGTTGGCGGCAAGATGATTTATTCAGCTCTTTCTTCCAAGAATTTTTGTCCCAATAAAAATCCAACGAAAGGTTTTCAACTTTTAATGCTCTCTGTCGCTACAAGTATCGATGCGTTTGCGGTTGGATTGAGTCTTGCAATGATCAATGTATCCGTCTTTGTCCCGAGCATCATCATTGGAATTGTTACAGCAGTTACATCGTACCTTGGAGCTCGTTTAGGTACCTTGCTTCATCTTTACTATGGGAAAATTGCAGAATTTGTTGGAGGATGTATATTGATTTTTATTGGATTAAAAATTGTGTTAGAACACTTAGGAGTTTGGTAACAAGTACGAGTCGAAGTTTGCGAAGATGAATTCGGAAAATTCTTGCTTGTAGAATCATCTTTTCATAACTTAATACATATTATAAAAAAGGAAATTTCCATTATTTAGGATATAAAGACATGACAGAAGGAACTATTGTACAAATTATTGGACCAGTCGTTGATATTGAATTCCCGCCGGGTAAATTGCCAGAAATCTTAAATGCAATTAAAATTCCACGTAAGAATATCGAAGGCGCTGACGATGAATTAATCGTTGAAGTTCAGCAACAGCTTGGCGATGATAGGGTTCGCACCGTTGCAATGGATTCAACCGATGGACTGATGCGCGGAATGAAGGCATACGATACCGGCAGCCCAATTACAGTTGCTGTTGGTCCCGAAGTATTGGGGCGAATGATGAATGTGATTGGACAAACAATTGATGGAAAGCCGCCGATACAATCTAAAAGAACTTATCCAATTCATCGCCCGGCTCCAAGTTTTGATCAATTAACTACAAAGAAAGAAATGTTTGAAACAGGTATCAAGGTGGTTGATTTACTTGAGCCATATACAAAAGGTGGAAAGACAGGCTTATTTGGCGGCGCTGGAGTTGGTAAGACAGTTATTATTCAGGAATTGATTCATAATATTGCCACTCATCACGGTGGATATTCTGTATTTGCAGGAGTTGGCGAACGCACCCGTGAAGGAAACGATCTCTGGCTCGAAATGAATGAATCTGGCGTTATCAATAAAACATCTCTCGTATTTGGACAAATGAACGAGCCTCCAGGCGCGCGTCAACGAGTTGCTCTTACTGCTTTAACAGTAGCTGAATATTTCCGCGATGAAGAAGGAAAGGATGTACTACTCTTCATTGATAATATCTTTCGATTTGTTCAAGCGGGTTCAGAAGTGTCTGCACTATTAGGTAGAATGCCGTCAGCCGTTGGATATCAGCCAACGCTTAGTACAGAAGTAGGGCAATTACAGGAGCGCATTACTTCTACAAAGAAAGGTTCGATCACGTCGGTTCAGGCAATTTATGTTCCTGCAGATGACCTGACCGATCCTGCGCCAGCAACAACGTTCTCTCACCTTGATGCGACCACGGTTCTTAGCAGACAGATTGTCGAAAAAGGAATTTATCCTGCAGTTGATCCACTAGATTCTACTTCGCGTATCCTTGATCCGCAAATTGTTGGAGAGGAGCATTACACTGTTGCAAGACGAGTCAAAGAAATTCTCCAGACTTATAAAGATTTACAGGACATTATTAATATTCTTGGCATCGACGAACTTTCGGATGAGGATAAGCTTACCGTTGCACGTGCGCGAAAGATCGAAAAATTCCTTTCGCAACCATTCTTTGTCGCTGAACAGTTTACAGGTCAACCAGGACGTTATGTAAAATTGGAAGATACTATTCGCGGCTTCAAGGGCATTGTGGAAGGCGAATATGACGATATACCAGAAATGGCTTTCCGTATGGCTGGACCGATTGAAGATGTGTTAGAACGCGCAAAAAATATGTAAGGAACGATTAATGGCAGAGAAAATATTCCATCTGGAAATGATTACGCCTCGAAAAGTTGTTTTTAAAGGCGATATTGTAAGTTTTAGCGCTCCAGGTGTGATGGGTGGTTTTCAGGTACTTGTTAATCATGCGCCGATGTTTGCAGCAATAGAAATTGGTGTGATTAAAATCGTTGATGCGTCTGGTAAAGAACTTCGCTTTGCAACCAGTGGCGGCATTGTCGAGGTTAATAATAATAATGTCTTTGTCTTGGCAGAAACTATCGAAGCAGCTCACGAAATAGATGTGGAACGAGCAAAAGCTGCGCGGGATAGAGCTCAAAAAAGACTCCATGAACGTAAACCTGATCTTGATGCGAATAGAGCGCAACTTTCGCTTGCGAGAGCTGTTAATCGACTGAAAGTGGCACAAACTGTTTAAAGGACGATTGGTACTTCACAATGGCATTATGCCAGAAGTGATAATATAAATCGATAATCAACCTGTATTGCTTTTATTCCTTAAAGAATATAAAACAATATAGAGAAGTAATGATAAACTGCCATAAGAGAGAAAGCTCAAGAACCATCACGGAGGCATAATACACTATGACTCGTTCTCAACAGTATATTGATTTGTTGCTCGACCATATTCCTAAATGGGAACTCAAAGAGTATGAACATAGAGATATATTTGACCGGGTTAAGGAGGCAATTGTAACTTCGGATGATGTTAGAACAAAGTTAATTCAACTTTATAAAGTAAAAGGTTTCTCGGATTTTGCTCTCTCGCTACTGTGGATTGTCGATCGTGTTGAACAAGATGCCGCCCTTGAGCGTCCAACGCAAGAAGAAGAAAATTTGGTGTTCTCTTTCTTTCGAAAAGCTGTAGGAGAAAGCGAATCTTCAGTTCCAACGCAGTCAGCAAATGATGCCGATGTCATTTCATCTCAATCTGAAAATGCGACTTTTTCTTTTACAAGCGATGAAGCTGTTCCCAATATAACGCCTGAATATCCTGATTGGGGAGTTTCTCTGCAGTCAGATGCTTTTCAGACGAATACAGGAATGAATGAAGAAGGCTTTGCTCATTTATTGGAGCAATTTCTTGAATCCGTACAATCAGGGAACGATGATCGTGAAACGCTGCTAAAGGGACTTAAATTACAATGTACAGAAATGCTTTCCAATGCAACGGATCAAGAGGCTCAACGATTCTATCAACTCCTTGATGAATTTTTAGAGTATGTTGATTCGAATCAATACATAGATGATATTCGCGTCATGAATATTATATCGAATATTCAAGATCCGTATGCTCAATGGGCGCACGCGCTCTTTGATGAACGTAGCGGGAAATTAGATCCTGCTATTGCAATACTTCAAGATTTTAAATCAATGTTTGAGTAGAATATATGAACAACACGTATGCGGTAATAATGGCTGGCGGCGTAGGCTCAAGGTTTTGGCCCAGAAGTCGTGAGCGATCCCCAAAACAAGCTTTAAATATTGTGGGCAACGGTACAATGATTCAGAATACAGTAAAACGCATAGAGACGCTTGTGCCTTCTGAAAATATTTTGATCATTACGAACAAAGTGCAAAGAGATATTATATCTCAGCAATTACCGCATATCCCAAATGAAAATATTTTAGTAGAGCCTGTCGGAAGAAATACTGCTCCGTGCATTGGCTTAGCTGCTCATTGGATTCTGCGAAAAGATCCTCAAGGTGTGATGATTGTTCTCCCCGCAGATCATTTGATAAGCGAGAACAAAAAATTTTATCAGGTACTGCAACGGGCAATTCATACCGCTGAGTCAAGCCAATCACTGGTTACAATAGGTATTAAGCCTACTCATCCTGAAACTGGATATGGTTACATTCAATATGAAGACATTGATGAGCACAACCCTTACATTGAAGATAAAATATATCGTGTAAAAACATTTGCGGAAAAGCCAAATTATGAGACCGCTGTCAAATTTATCGAAAGTGGCGACTTCCTCTGGAATAGCGGCATTTTTATTTGGCGTGCATCGGTCATTCTCGATGAAATTCAACGTTTATTACCTGAAATTGCTGACCAACTTCAAAAAGTTGCAAAGACATTGGGAACAGAAGATTATGAAAACACTCTTGAATTAGCTTATGGTGTTATTCGAGGTATTTCCATTGATTATGGAGTTATGGAAAAAGCAAAATCTGTTTATGTTGCCTTAGCAGATTTTGGGTGGAGTGATGTTGGTTCATGGGATGAGGTAAAACGCCTTACGCCGGTTGATGAAGATGGAAATGCACTGCGTGGAAATGTTATCGTACGGGACGCATCAGGCAATTACGTCGATGCAGGACAAAAACTTGTTGCATTAATAGGTGTAAAAGACCTTATCGTAGTAACAACAGATGATGCAATTCTGATTTGTGAACAAGGCCGTTCTCAAGAAGTGAAGGAAATTGTCGATTTCCTAAAACGAAAAAAAATGTATGAATATCTCTAGGGTATTGACGTATTTTATTTCTATATCCTGTATGATTGTTATCTTAGGATGTTCTTCCTCTCCTCGATTTATTGACGGGGAAGCGTCTCACTCTAAACCTCAAAAGCCGACTGTCCATTCTGGTATAAAAAATCAAAACACACAAAAAATACTATTATCTCTGGAAGGTATTGCATCATTCTATTCAGAGGATTTCCATGGCAAATTAACTTCGAATGGTGAAATCTATGATATGAATGCGCTTACAGCCGCCCACCGTACTTTTCCTTTTGGTACAAAAGTTCGAGTAATTAATTTGGAAAATAATAAATCGGTTGTTGTAAGGATAAATGATCGCGGACCTTTCCATGAATCCCGCATTATCGATCTATCGTATGGTGCAGCCAAAGCGCTCGATATAGTGCAATCTGGAACGGCT
>DAOOUW010000016.1:32340-38657 GCA_035390885.1 Bacteroidota bacterium
CGATCTATCGTATGGTGCAGCCAAAGCGCTCGATATAGTGCAATCTGGAACGGCTTCGGTTCGGCTCGAAGTACTTGGGTGGGGAACAGGCGAATAATTCCTTGAATGTGTAATTATGAAAATTACTGTGTACGTAAAACCAAATTCAAAACGAGATTCGATTGAGACAATTTCTAAGAACGAACTTAAAATCCATGTTTCTGCACCTCCAATTGAAGGGCGTGCAAATAAAAAGTTAATTGAATTGATTTCAGAATTTTATAAAGTTCCTAAATCCGCAGTTAACATTAAAACAGGAACATCCAGTAAAGTTAAAATTATTGACATTAGTGGAATTTAAATTTTTTATATCATTTTAATTAAAGATATCCAATGGTTAGCGTTTGACTAATATACACACTACCGATTAAGGTTTTTAATGTTTTATTTTCGCACTTACAGGAATATTCCGACAGAATTGCAGATTGTTTGTTGCATTTTGGGCGATCGAGGCATGAGATATACAAAAGTGTCCTGAACCATTGAAAACGTGGCTCCCTTTTTTTATATTATAATACACAGAGGAATGGGTTATGTTCCACTATTGAAGGATAAATTATGAAGTTCTATTTGCGAGGGAATAAGTTGGGATTCATTTTTGCGCTACTAATAGTTCTTTTATTTGGTTCAAATGGATGCTCAAGAGTCTGGGAGAAGAATATTTCATTGCGGAATATTGAGGAACCAATTGATGTGGTGGAAGAAAAAGTTGGTTTAATTGGTGAATCACAGAGAACATTTGTGCCCTTAAGGAATGTACAGCCCTTCATTCCAATAATTAAATTTTATGCACAACGATACAATATTGACTGGGTGCTTATTGTTGCAATGATGAAGCAAGAATCTGTATTTAACGAGAATGCAGTTAGTCATAAGGGTGCATACGGATTGATGCAATTAATGCCATTGACTCAGGTTGAAGTAGCAGAGCAGTTAGATCTTCATGAGACTGAATCTCCTCAAAATAATATTCATGCAGGCGTCTATTATTTTCAATCCTTGTATTCCAATATTCAAGGGAAGACAGAAAACGACAGAATTAAAATTGCACTTGCAGCATATAATGCTGGAATAGGTCGGGTTCAAGATGCTCAGGCAATTGCTCGTTATTTAGGTGAAGATCCAACGACGTGGAATGCTGTTCGACTTGGCTTAACTTTACTGACAAAGCAGAATTATACTCTCCATCAGCGAGTTTGGGAGGGAGGATGTCCACCAAGCGGATATTTTTTGGATTGGAAACAAACTCATTCGTACGTTGAAAAAATTATGAAAGATTATAATAATTATTCTCTTGCATTACGTTAAACGAAGTTTTAACCCAAATAGGTGAAACTATGAAACAGGTATCGCTCTTAAGTATAATTTTCGGGCTTTTTTGTCTTGTTGTAACTTCTATAGGTTATGCACAACCGCAAAAAGGACTCTATGGAATTTCTATTAATTTAACGAATGGTTTTTTTACCTCACAAAGTGTAAAAACACCAGCGGGACCTTACACCATAGGAATTATCTATCTTCCTTCGGAAAAGATTCGGTTAAGAGGTGATATCGGATTTAGATCTCAAAAGAACATTTCTGGCGATAAAGAATCTGAATTTGCATTTACTGCAAACCTATGGCGTTATTTTACAACGAAGGACAATATATCGACATTTCTTGGCGGCGATTTCATCGTTGGTTCGGTTTCATCAAACAAGTCGACGGGACTTATTGGCTTTGGGGTTGGTGGAGGAGCGGAATACTGGGCGAGCAAAAGATTTTCTATCTATGGACAGTTAGGTTTAAATTACGGTCATTATTCTGTTGATGATGACACAGCAAATGATATTTATACTTCTGCAGCGGTAGGCGTTTGTTGGTATTTTTAATTATGCTATCAAGATAGAGGATATTTCTTAGGGCTTGCTTTTCCATTCCTGATATGTTGCTCGATGTTCTATATCCAAATTGGATAATCGGTCATACACATCGCGTGAAGGATAGGCAAGGAAAATATCGGCGATTTCCTTATACTTTGAATCGAAGAATTGTTTAATGGTGATACTCGTTGGATTCTGTTTTCGGAAGTTCGAGATCGTTTCTAGTGAGGTTAATATTGCTTCGAATGCTTGTTGTGAATTTACCCCAAGTTGGTCGAGTCCGTCAAAGTAATAGCAATTCATAGCAATACGAACTTTGTCATAACTTGAATTGGTAAGTTCACTTGCTAAGCCGTATCGGTTATAGCTGGAAGACATTTGTTGCCAGTACTTACCAGCAGAAGTAGCGGCTAATTGCTGGCAAACATTGAAAGCTTTTTGGAAATACCGACTACCAGACAGAGGAATATATGTATCGCAATCGAATCCAATAATTATGTATGCGTAGAAATCCAGAAAATCACATAATGGATCGGTTGAATAATCATCCTGAACAAGTCGTTGATTTGGGTAATAAGTGAATTCCCAATTTTCATCCATAATGCGCAGAACTGGCGTGTAATTTCCCGATTTGTCGTCGCCTATGTAAATAGGTCGTTGGCTGGCAATGAATACCTGCGCGGTGTATTGATTATTGCCAGAGTATGTCTTAAAGAATATATCAAAGTTGCATCGGATTTTTTCTTCGATTGGTTCGGATGTATAACGAGTGGAGTTTAAATATCGTTCAACATCGGATTTAAAATTGCTAAGATAATCTCTTTGTGAGGATGAAATTGATTCCAGATTGACATTGACTTCGCATTGTAATTCTTGTCCAAAAGAATCAAAAGAATGGAGTAATAAGAGAATTGGAATAAAATAAAATAAACTTTTCTTCATAATGAGGCTTTCAAATGTTACAGGGGAAATATACTACTTTTCTTCAGTCTCATCAAGTTCAGCGCAAATGTTTTCTGACGCTTGTGCTTCTTCTATTACTATTTCAAAATGGTATAGGAATGGGCGAACGACTTGGAAGAGGAACTAAATCGATTGCGCTATCTAATGCTTTTGTTGCAGTCGCTGATGATCCATGGACAATTTTTTATAATCCTGCGGGTTTAATTCAGCTTTCATCGATTGAAGCTGGAGCGTTTATTATTCCAAATCAATTTGGAATTTCAGAACTTCGCACTGTATCATCTGCAATGGCGCTACCTTTGAAGTATTTTTCAGCAGGAATTGCTGCTGAACAATTCGGTTTTCAACTTTATCGTGAAGTCGAAGGCCGTTGCGCAATAGCCGCTTCGATTATCAATTCTATTGGGTTCGGTGTCTCCTGCAATTACCACAAGCTTATCATTGAGCGATATGGAAGCGCATCTGTATTTTCCTTCGACATTGGAATTCTGGCATCGATGACAAAAAATGCGTCTCTTGGCTTTTCTGCAAAAAATATTACTGGCGCAACTGTTTCTCATCTTAATGAGAAACTTCCTCAAATTTTTTCGGTTGGTGTTGCTCAAAGATTTTCACATGGATTTCTAATTACAGTTGAGGCGGAAAAAGATATTCGTTATCCGTACTTGATTAAAGCTGGAATTGAACATCGAATATTCAATGTCTTGTACTTACGGTGCGGAATAAATAGCCAACCCAAGAGTTATTCTTTAGGCGGCGCAGTATCATTTTACTGGTGTTCATTTGGTTATGCATGTCATAGTCATCCATTTCTTGGTTATACTCATCAAGTTGATATTAAGGTTAAGCTGTGAGAACATCTCTTGTTGTCCTTTGCATAATTTTATTGTGTGCGAATCTCAATGCACAAGAATTTGATGATGACTCGGAATACTTATTCGATCAAATTGAGCAAACAGATGATGAAGTCAATATTATAGATGAAGAGATGATTGGAGAATTTGCCGATAAGCCGTTAGATATCAATACTGTTGATGAAAATGAGTTGCTGAAAATTCCTGGAATGAATGCACAAATTGTACAAGAAATTGTTCAGAGAAGAGCGCTGCAGCCATATACTAATATCACACAAATCAAATCGCTGAATGGAATCACTCCAGAACAATATGTGATATTCCGAAAATGCCTTTGCATCAAAAAAGGGAAAAATGCTTCAGTACAGATTACCGAACGTTTAGGAAAAGAACTTCAGGAAAAACAAGGATTTACAAATGGTAATTATATGGGAAATCCTTATGCAACTCAGACTCGAATTACAGGATATCTACCACTACCTTCTTCTTCGTCGAAACAAATTCTTTCTGACATTCGGTTCGGTTGCGCTATGAAGAAAGATGCCGGAGAGTATTTCCGCTATGGAATTCTAAAAGGATTTACGAAATTTTCAATTCCTTCACTTTCGACGGCGGTACTTGTGGGCGATTATTGCGTGCATGCTGGTGAAGGAATTATTTTCGGCGTTCCATCGTTTGTAACTTCTGCTCCTACTATTACTTCATTGCAGTTAGTACGCAAGACGGGAGCGCTGTCGCGTCTCTCTACAAGTGCAGAATGGAATTTACGGGGATTAGCTTTGACTTTTCAAAAATATCGGATAAATGCTACGGCATTATATTCAAATCAATTTTACCATGGTACTATTAACAATGACTCGGTTTATTGTACAATTGATAAAAGTGGATATTTCCGAACATCGAGTGAACTAAGAAAACGAAATGTATTGAATGAACATCTTATGGGCTTAGTGATCGAGACTAAACCAATGGATTTCCTTTGGGTCGGTGGTGCGTTTTATCATTCGCGGTATAATCGCGCTATTGCTCTTCCGACAAGAATGTTCGACACAGTAAATTCAATTCAGTGTTATTCGATTTATACAAGAATTCAATATTCATCTTTCTATGTGTCGCTGGAGAGCGGTTTTGATTATCATAATAGATGCGCTCTCTGCGGAAGAGTTTTATTTCAGCCAGATGAAGCCACGACGATGATGATGGTTATGAGAAAGTATCCAGAATATTTTTTAACTCTCCATGGTAATGCAATTGTCTTGTCAGGGAACGAAGTGCGCAATGAATCTGGAGTAACCATTGGAGTTTATAGAAAATGTAATGGAAAACTTTCAACGCAAATTCTATACGATCAATATCGAAATAGAGAGAAAAATTTTTTGTCCCTGCTTCAAGGCCAATTATTTAGTATGCAAATATTATATCAATGGAACGCTAAGTACGAACTAAGCTTTCGTTTACGATTTCGTGAAGGTGATGTGATGACGAAAGTAATGGATTCGTATGGTAGAGAGATTGCTGTGCAGGGCGTCCAAAAAACTGAGAATTACAGAGTAAAATTTATTTATCGTCCTCTTCGTGGATGGGCATTGAAGAGTAATATCGACTATGTGGCGTCTCATTCGGCTGAGAGCAACAGTACAGCGAATGGCATAAATCTTAGTCAGGCTTTGCAATGCAATCCATTTTCCTTTTTATCAATTGAAACTTGCGTAAATATCTTTGAAACAGATTCGTACGACTCGAGACTCTATAGCTACGAATCCAATTTACCTGGTTATTCAACCAGCGCTTTGTTGTACGGCGAAGGCGTTCGTTGGTATATGATTATCAATGTTCATCCAACAAAAAGAATATCTATCCAATGTAAGTACACGCAGAATGCAAAGGATGGGGTAACTTCGTATGGTAGCGGTAATGAAACTGTGAATGGTTCCGTCCGTTCGAGCATTCTAATGCAGTTAAAGTGTGCGTTCTAATTTAATCCCTCCAACTATATTAGTTTTACATTATTTTATCGAACAAGAATAGGGATTTATTCTTCAAAAAGAGCAGGGAGAATTTATTATATCATTCAGAACATTTATTCAAGGGAAAAACTTTTGTATTTTTAGTTTGATGAGTAAGAATAAAAAAGTCGTTGTTGGAATGAGCGGCGGTGTTGATTCTTCGGTTGCTGTTGTGATGTTATTGGAGCAGGGATATGATGTTATCGGTTTGACGATGAAAACGTTCGAGGAAGCGTCAAGTGCTGAAAATATCAGGAACGAGACTAATTATCATAGATTAAAAGCAATTGAGGATGCACAACTTGTCGCATCGAAATTAGGGATTCCACATTATGTAATCGATCTCCACGATGATTTTGAACGGTGTGTCGTTCAATACTTTGTTGATGAGTACTTACATGGTCGTACTCCAAATCCGTGCGTTGTGTGCAATCGGACGATTAAGTGGGGAGTAATGTTACAGAAAGCACAGGAATTGGGCGCATCCTATTTTGCAACAGGACACTATGCGGGCATTCGTTACCATCCAGAACAAAAACGATATACAGTAGTGCGTGGAAAACATGCAGAGAAAGATCAATCGTATGCTTTAT
>DAOOUW010000016.1:38757-40688 GCA_035390885.1 Bacteroidota bacterium
CGATATACAGTAGTGCGTGGAAAACATGCAGAGAAAGATCAATCGTATGCTTTATGGTGGGTGGAACAAAAGGCGTTAGCACGGACATTATTTCCGTTGGCTGAATTGACTAAGCCAGATGTACGCCAAATCGCCCAGCGTCTTGAGCTTCGCACTGCTCATAAAGAGGAAAGTTTTGAAATATGCTTTATACCGGATAGTCAATACGACCGATTTTTGAAGGAACGAATTCCAACACTGGAATCTCAAGTTTCAGGTGGAGACATTGTGCTCGATGGGAGAGTCGTAGGGAAGCATCGTGGATATCCATTTTACACAATAGGTCAACGGCGGGATATTGGCTCGTATGGCGAAAAAATGTATGTTACAAAAATTGACAGCGAGCAGAACGTTATTACAATAGGAAACGATGAATTACTTTATCATTCGGCGCTTTTGGCGCACTCAGTAAACTGGATGAGCATCGAAGGTACAACAGAACCGCTTCGTGGTTTTGCTAAAGTGCGATATAAGGATGATGCAACTCCAGCAATGCTTTATTCGAATAGCGATGGAGGAATTAAAGTAGTATTTGATTCTCCAAAGCGTGCTATTACTCCTGGTCAATCAGTCGTTTTCTATCAAAATGATGAAATAATTTGCGGCGGAATTATCGATAGCGCGATGGATGCTTGATGGTCGTGTTTGTCGTAGAAACAATCTTAAAAATGTATCGTTATATTTATGGATAGAGAGCAGCAGCGAAAAGAAGATGACATTTTAGTACGAAGAGCGAAAGAAGGTGATTATAAATCATTCGAAGCTCTTGTCCAAAAATATCATAGACAGATTGTGAACGTTTCATACCTGATTATGGGAAATCGTGAAGCGGCGGAAGATGCGACACAGGAGGTGTTCATTAAAGTGTATAATAAGTTGTCGTTGTATTCACCGGACACATCTTTTTTTTCGTGGCTCTATCGGATGACAATCAATACGTGTATTGATGAAATTAGAAAAAGGAAGATGCAAAAACTTATTTCGTTGGATTTTTTAACAGAAGAAGGTGTCGAAAGTTTAGAATATCCCCGAGAACGGGAGTTACCATCGACGGAATTACATAATGATGAAAAAAAGGAAATGGTAAATAAAGCCATGCAAATGTTATCGAAAGAACATCGTGAGGTACTGGTGTTGCGAGAATATGTAAATTATGGTTATAATGAAATTGCGGAAACGCTTGGAATTTCCGTACAAGCGGTAAAGTCAAGAATATTTCGAGCAAGAGCTGAACTTCGTACCATTCTTTTAAAACATTTTAAGGATGAACTATGAAACGGTGTAAATATCAGCCATTGGTTTCAGCATTGTTGGATGATGAGGTATCGGTTCAGGAGCGAGTCGTTGCGGAGGAGCATCTTCAACGCTGTGTTGAATGTCAACAGTTCTTTTCTGTAGCACAAGAAACTCGTGCGAAGATTCAAGAGCTTGGTACTCTAGAATCGGAACCATCACAAATTAGGCGAATCATGGATGAAGTATGGAATGTTCGACAGGAATATTTTGCGTGGCAGCGAATTGAGATTCCACTAAAACATGCAGTTGTTGTCTTGACGTTATTTGTAGTCATGGTAATTTCTCTATTTTTAGTAAATGAACCGCAAACGAATCGCACTGAACGGCCTCTTGTTGCGATCTCAGATTCGACATTCTCGGTAATTTCTATTTTGACGCATGATATTTCGAATCAGGATATTGCTTATGCGGCAATGATGTCATCGAAGTAAGGAATGACTAATATGCAACCGAAAACAAAAGCCATCATTTTCATAATAGTAAGTTTTCTCCTTGGAGGGATTTGCGGAATTATCCTATCGCCGATTATTATAGAACCAAAACCAGCGCCTCCTAAACATCATGATTTTCTGCAATTATTTTGCGACCAATTGAAT
>DAOOUW010000016.1:40788-42003 GCA_035390885.1 Bacteroidota bacterium
GTAATCATTTGCTTTGCGAACCATAGTTTTGTAAATTTCTAATGATAAAAAAATCTAAGAAAAGTATGTACTGAAAATCGTAAAATTTTGCGCCCGTAGCTCAGCTGGATAGAGCGACAGCCTCCGGAGCTGTAGGCCGGGCGTTCGAATCGCCCCGGGCGCACGTAATATCATTTGGAGAAAAATTTATGTTAAAAGCACAGAAAAAAATTTCACGGAAAGAAATTAAAGAAGATAAACTTGTTACAACGTATTTCACTTCGCGCGTTTGGATCGAAGAACACCGACGAATTGTTGGTTACATTATTGGAATTCCCATCGCCATCATTATTATAGCGCTTATCTGGACACAGAAACATAAAGATTGGAATGAGACCGCCACGACGATGTTAGCTCGTATAACTCCAGTATATGAACAAGGAAAGTACGAAGAAGCGATCAACGGCATTCCACAGGAAGGAGTTCAAGGGTTGGAAGTGATTGTGCAGGAGTATGGAAGTACGAATGCGGGAGAGGTTGCAAAGTACTATCTTGCAAATTCCTATGCACAACTTGGTATGTATGATAAAGCCTTGGAGTATTATGATGATGTTGATATTTCAGACCCATTATTATCAGCCGCTGCATTATCTGGAAAAGGAAACTGTTTAGAACATTTAGGGAAATATAAAGAGGCTGCTGTTTGTTTTGAGAAGGCTGCCAAGAAGGGGGTGGAGGTTCAAAAACCAGAAAACTTGTTGCGTGCGGCTCTTGATTATGGAATAGCTGGCGAAAAAGAAAAAGCTGTTGATTTGCTCAACAAACTCAAAAAGGAACATCCAAATTCGACATCTGCTCGGGATGCCGAAAAATTTATTGCGCAATTTTCTGCATAACCGTTGAGGCATTTGAATGAACATTATGCCGTCATTTGCTATTTGTGGAGCAAGTGGCGGCGTTTTTATTTTTAAATCAAGGAAAAGTTAAAAACCTTTTCGTCTTGTCGAAAAATTGAAAAACTATATTCTTATACTTTATGACATTAGCCCCTAGGGAAAATTTTTCTCGTCGTATCCTAAAAATTGCAATTCCAGCAATCGCTGGAATGTCGGCACAAATGGTCGTTTCGATTGTTGAGACTGCTATGGTTGGACGACTTTCGAATGCTGTTGAATCACTTGCTGCGATGGGACTTGGCGTTCTGGCAACATGGGTTTTGACAAGTTTTTTTTCGAG
>DAOOUW010000017.1:0-41369 GCA_035390885.1 Bacteroidota bacterium
AAAAGTAAAAGTAACATTTGCCGAAACTCCATCGGAAGCGCTTGGCTATCAAATTACAGACACGCTTGGATTGCCTTTATCGGATTCTACACTTTACACCGATGAAAATGGAACATTGAAGATACGTGTAAAGTTAGGGAATAAGAAGGGCTACTACCGTGTTCGAGTTCGAGTCGATTCGGTTTCGACGGCAGAAAAAATATTCATTGGCTATGCCGATGTTGGAGCAACGATGTTAGCTTCCGTCAGCGAACCAACGCAGGATACAATTCGGTCAATTGTGTCGCCAATTGTTATCGAAGCTCGAGATAATGATAATCTGAGCGTTCCCGATGTCGGCGTTAAATTTGAATTTGTTTCATGGCCTTCTGGAGCTACCACACATTCTATAGTTTCGATGGATACAATTACGAATAATGATGGTCGCGCTCAGGCTGTCGTACGTTTGGGCGAAAAGGTTGGATACTATAGAATAAAAGTAAGTTCATCCGACCTCGATAGCGTTCGGTACTTTAATATTTATGCTATACACGGAAAACCTGCATTAGTCTTCCAGCATGGAGCTGCAAGTGCAATTGATACAATTGGTGGTACGATAAGTCCATTAGTCTATGGAATTACCGACCTTGATTCGAATGCAGTTCCTCAGCGGCCACTTCGAATTGAATTTGCATCGAAGCCGTCGAATAGCATTGGCGATTCGATTATCTTTGCATCTGCGGCGACGGATACGAATGGCGAAGTTCGCTTCGGTGTAAAGTTAGGTTCGAAAGTTGGAGTTTATAATGTTCGTGTCGTAGATGATGGAATCTCTGGCTCTGAAAAATTCTACGCGTTTACCGCTACGCATGGTGCGCCAGCGCAGTTTGTCACAAACTCAGTGGTTCCAGCCGATACAATTGGAACAGTTATTCCATCTCTTGGAGTTAGAGTAAGCGACCGCGGCGATAATGCAATTGGAAATATTCCGATTCAGTTTGCCTTTGCGTCGATTCCACAAGGAGCGGAAGGTGCCCAGCTCAGCGCTTCGTCTGGTACTACGGATTCGGCTGGTTCCGTTTCTATTCACGCAACGGTCGGCGATAAGCCGGGATTGTATCGGATTTCGGTTTCATCATCTACTGTAACATGGGCGTATGGTGAAATTGTAATCAATGTAAAGCCAGGCGTGCCAATGAAGTTATTTGCAGAAAGCGGATTGAATCAGCAAAAAGAAATTCTCCAGACTCTCGATTCATCCTTTGTAGTGCGAGTTACCGATAGAGCGTCCAATCCAATTTCGAATGATACAGTATTCTTTACGCTTACAACTGTTCCCGAAGGCGCAACAGGCTACTCACTGAATCAGAACGTTGCAATCACGAATCAAGATGGCATTGCCTCAGCATTGTTAACGCTTGGAAATAAAGTTGGAATCTATGGCGTAACAGTTACATCATCGAAAATTTCATGGATTACACAACAATTCAAAGCTTCTGCTCTCCATGGATCTGCTCGGTTATTTGCATATCGCGAAGGAGATTCACAGCAGCGCCCGATATTAACCGTGCTTGATACTGCCTTAAAAGTACAGGTCGCGGATATTGGAAATAATCCTGTTCCGAATCATCAAGTTCGATTTATAATTACAAAAGTTCCATCTGGGGCATACGGCTTTGCTCTTGGAACTACAAACTCATCCGATACAACTGTAACAACTGATTCACTTGGTGTTGCTGGAGTTCAGCTAAAAGTTGGCTCGAAAGTTGGCGAGTATGAAGTCGCTGCAGTTACATCGTTACCGGATACAATTCGATTTACAACAATTGCTACTGTTGGCGCGCCTCACGCTTTACGTCAAATGGCTGGCAACGAGCAAGTTGGACAAATTGGCGATCAGCTTAATCCATTTGTTGTACGACTTCAAGATGTTGGGGAAAATGATATTGCTGGAAAGCAAGTTCTCTTTAGCATCATAGAACGTCCACCATATACAAGAGGCGATACATTAACCACGTTTGCAGCAATGACAGATAATCTCGGAATGGCATCCACTCAATTGACTTTAGGATTACGCGGCGGAGTGTATAAAGTAAGGGCGACTTCTGAAGGATTGGATACAGTTTTCAATGCAAAAGCTATTTTAGTATTTGCCGATGTGAATAATGATAATTACCAGAACATTGGAGATGTAACAGCCATTATTGATCATCTTCTTGGTAAACGACTTTTGAAAGGCGCTCAATTCATAAAGGCGGATATTCGTCCAGCAAATCCTGATGGTTCCTTTGGCGATAATGAAGTTGATATTTATGATCTCGTCGCAATTATCGATAGCATTCAAAGTGGCGCTTGGAATCCATTGGTTAATCGGCTTGCAACGACGGCTGGTACGGTACAACGTTCAGTCCTTGCAAAAGTATCAGAAGCAAAAGGACCCCTGGCAACACTTGATAATGTTGCCTCGACATTCCAGATTACACATGTTGCGTCCAGATTTACGCTTGAGAATCAAATCCCGGTCAAAGGAATTCAGGCGCTCCTTTACTTGAAGCATCCGTTCCCCGTTGATACGATTGATTATCTCTTCCCACGAGCCAAAATGATGCGCGTTGAAGTTAAGAGCATAGAGAATGTTGTTCGTGTGCTTGTGTATAACATGGATAATACGCCGATTGAACCAGACAGCGGTGCAATTTTCCGGTTGCCTGCAAAACTGATATCGCCGGAAGAAATTGACTCCATGCGTATGCTCGTAAGCATCGATACGAATGTTGCTGCAATGGTTCCTTATGTTGCTCAGGATATTTCACCAATGATTCCAGCAGAATGGATGTTATATCAAAATTATCCAAATCCATTTAATTCATCGACAATGATCGAGTTCGATGTGCCAGAAATTACCGGCGCAATGCCGCGTGTAGCAATTCAAATCTTTAATATCTTAGGACAAAAAGTTCGTACTCTTGAGCCCGGAGTACGCGATGTGGGGCGGTATAAAGTTCGATGGGATGGTCGAGATGAAGGTAACAGATATGTTGCATCCGGTGTGTACTTCTATCGCATCTTAGCGGGAGAGTACAAGAGTACAAAGAAAATGGTACTTATCAAGTAATGGAGAAGTAAGGAAAAATTTTTATGAGGCTTAAATCCACCAATCAAAATTATTGGATGCAAATCCTGATTGTTCTGATTGCATTCATCCTTGGAGGCTGTGGTTCAACAACACAGTTCTCACCGGGGAAAGGCAGCAAATATGTCTACTCGTACACATTGATGTATCCCATTGAAAGTTCCGATCTCCTTTTTCAGGATGACAGCATTATCATTCAATTTAAGATTGACGAAGCGGCTATTCGCTTTCAGCTCCAGAATATAGCAGATTCTGATATTCGCATTCTCTGGGATCGCGCCGCTATCAGTATCAACGGGCAATATGTGCCTGTTCGCCATGCAGATAATTTCTACACTGATACGTCAATCATTGCATACTCGATGCTGATTCCTTCGATGGGATATGTGCGAGATGTAGTTATTCCAAAGAACAATGTGCGTTTCAATGGAGAAAAATGGATTGAAGAAGATCTTTTACCAACTGTTGACCGAGACGACCCTGTACTGCGAAACGAAATTCTTCAAAGCGTAGGGAAGCCAATTACGTTTTTACTAACGCTTGAATTTGGCGATGTTCAAAAGAACTATGAATTTGAATTTCAGGTTTCCAATGTAACTCAAATACCATGGAAAGATTATGTGCCAGTTCAACGAATTCCTGCTCCACCAGAAGTACCAAAAAAAGCAGGAACGTATGATCGTGTTACAGCAGCGATAGTAACGGTTGGCGTTTTAGGATTCTCCGCCTATTTATTGACGACGAAGAAGACTCCGCCAACGGAATAGGAGGCGATGTATGAAATATAGTCCTTCAGTAATACTGCTTACAGTATCTCTGTTATTGTTTGCAGATGGCTGTACTGTTACCCGTCCTGTGAGACAAACAAAATCACAAAATGAATTTTTCAGTCCTGTAAAAGCTCGACAACGTTCTTCACAACAAACAGCTCCAACAATCGATCCGTCGCTGGCTTTAGAAGTAAACAAATTACGAGATTCTGTCGAAGCGTTGACGGCATTAATGAACACTCTTTACAGTCGGATAGAGGAAATTGAATCGTATCAAGGATATGTGTCAGGCAAGCAGAATTCGTTGGAGCAACAGCTTGCCTATGCACAGAGTGAAAACCGACGCCTCTCTCAGGAGCTTTCCGAGCTTCGTGCAAAATTACTAACTCACCGCGAAGTTCCTAAAGAAATTTCACAGTTTTCTACAGCGCGCCACAGTGTAGATTTGACCTTCGATTACGAGGGCGCATTGAGCCTATTTATGGAGCGTCAATATTCCCGTGCGATTGATTCTTTTCGGAGCTTGCTCAATTCCAATATTCCAGATGATCTTGTAGATAATTGCGAATATTGGATTGGAGAAAGTTATTTTGCTCAGAAGAAATACAACGAAGCAATAAAGTGTTTTGAAAAGGTACTTGGAATTCCTAACTCCAATAAGCATGCGGATGCATATTTTATGCTTGGTCGAACCTACGAGATTTTACGAGACTCAAAAAAAGCCCGATGGGCTTTCGAAGAATTGCTCAATCGCTTTCCAATGAGTGAACGCGCTCCTTTAGCAAAGCAAAAACTTCGCCGATTGCAGCCGAACGGTGTTCCACCTCAAAATAATCCATCAGCTCAAAAACCGATTCCAACGATTTGAGAGTTGCAGAGACAAAGCAATTCCATCGAGTGGAGAGATAAGTTATTCCCATTTTTTCTTAAGCAACGCAGATAAACCCAAATTATACATTAGAAACTTCCAAAGGCTTTTGCCTCGATACGCCTTACGGCTACTCGGCAACCGATTTCTTGACGGTGGTTGAGTAGGACGGCAGTCCGTATCGAAGCCACCATTTCGGTTATTTTCTTATACTCTTACTTTAATTGTTTTACTTCACTTTACACTTCTACTGCAACCGTTATTGCATAATCTTGGGTAAAATATCGTAAAGACTTTTTTGCTTCTCTCCATTCTTCTCATTACTTTTTGAAAAATAGACAAGGAGTATTATGCAATTTCAATCATATGGCGGAGTTCAGGAAGTTACTGGCTCGATGCACATTATTTCAGTAAATGGAAAAAAAATTCTTCTCGATTGTGGATTATTTCAGGGTAGACGCGCGGATTCAATTCAAAGGAATAGTACCATCCCGTTCGATCCATCGACAATTCATGCAGTTGTTCTTTCCCATGCTCATATCGATCACTCTGGAAATCTTCCAAACCTTGTGAGCCACGGTTATCGTGGTCCAATATTTAGTACACACGCAACTCTCGATTTATGCAATGTTATGCTCTATGACAGCGCATATTTACAGGAACGTGATATTGAGTATGTGAATAAAAAACGCCTTCGGCGTAAGGAACCGCCTATTACAACGCCATACGATGTAGTAGATGTTACGGAATCGCTTCAGCATTTTATTGGAGTAAATTATCATTATAACATTGCTATTGCACCGGGGATTCAAGCTATCTTTTATGATGCTGGACATATTCTTGGCTCTTCGATAACACTCCTTGAAATAGAGGAGAATGGCAAAACAGTACGAATAGGTTTTAGCGGCGATTTGGGTCGTAAGAATATGCCTATCTTAAAGGATCCAGAATATCTTAATGCCGTTGACTTCTTGATTATGGAAAGTACGTATGGTGGAAAAGTTCACGAGCCTGCAGATAATATGAAAGAATCTCTCTACACGGTTATTAAACGAACTGTCGACAGAAATGGGAAAGTGATTATTCCCTCATTTAGCGTCGGTCGCACGCAAGAAGTTATCTATCTCCTCCACGAATTGTTTAACGAAGGGCGATTACCAGCCATTCCAATTTATGTTGATAGTCCTCTCGCTGTCAATGCTACTGAAGTCTTTCGTATGCATCCTGAATGTTTCGATGCAGAAACGTTGAAGTTACTTCACGCAAACGGCGATCCTTTTGGATTCCATAGAGTAATCTATGTGCACTCTGTTGAGCAATCAAAATCGTTGAACGATTTGAAACAATCGTGCATTATTATTTCTGCATCTGGAATGTGCGAAGGTGGGCGCATTGTCCATCATCTTGCAAATAACATTGAGAATCCAAATAATACAATTCTCATAGTGGGATTTCAGGCAGAAAATACATTGGGAAGACGACTGGTGGATAAAGTCCCAGAAATATCTATTTTTGGAGATGTCTATAAAGTGAATGCTGAAGTTGTAGTATTGAATTCGTTCTCAGCTCATGCTGGGCAAGATGAAATTCTCGAGTATATCTCTGCGCTTGATTTATCGAAATTGAAAAAGATTTTATTAGTTCACGGCGAAATCAATCAATCTCTTGCTCTCCAGAAAGAACTGTCGGCTCGGTTGAGCATTCCGATCCTCATTCCACAAAAGGGCGAGGCAATTGATTTGTGAATGTCTTAAGGTTATCACTCTTGTGAGAAGGCGCAACGAATTTTTTAATGCAGTAATATTATATCGCAATAATGCGCCGCATTGGTTTTGCCTGTTGTGTATGATTGGAATTTTTAACGTAGCCTCTGCGCAAATAGTTCAACGGCAGGTTAATTTGGATTCATTGCAAGTTGTAACATTTCACTTTGATCGCATTCTCAATACATTCCTCTGGAATGGAACTCTCAGAGCAGGCTTTGCGAATGATGATTGGAACGTTTCTTTGGTACAGATTGGAAATTCACGATTGTTTCGCTCAACGACTAACTCGCTTCAGGATGATTATATCGGAGGCATTACCGTTGAACGTTCTATAAGCGAGTGGTTGTCAATGACAGTCCGTGATACATCTCAAATGCTTTCGACAAATCAACAGCTTGAGTTTGGTTCGATGTCGTCCCATCGGTTGTTGGGTGGGGTTAAACTTTTGCCGTCAAATCAATGGCAGATGAATCTCGAAACAGGGTATGAGTGGAACAAACAAGCGAATATCCAGGATCGAGGGAGTACATTTTCGTTCTTAGCGTCGAATCCCATGATAGAGATAGAGGATTTTCGTTCTACTCTTTATGCTAACTTCGACTACTCTCATCTGGAACGGCGCAAGCCTTACGATGGTGGAGTTCAATTTTCATTGAGTCGTCGATTCAACGAAGAGTTAGTAGATTCTATGGTTGTGTTTCTACAGACGCAGAAACGCGAGTTTTATACTCCACCGGATCAAATGCTGCAGGAATTATATGCAACGACAACAAATATTCTTTCACGAAGTATCGATGCCAGGCAATTTAGTAATATTCTAGAATGGGAAGGCGAACATATTGGTTGGCAATTTACTGCTGCTTTATCAAATCGGACGATAGAACGTTCGTACCGATATAAATCATTCCTCTCGATTCAATCAGCCACTCCGCTGGATACCAGAATCGAAGAATTGCAAATGTCGCTCGGCGCTGCTGCTCAGTGGCGATTAGGTCAATGGAATACGACGAACCTTGGCTTTCGATACTTAGAACGAGAAGAAAATCATGCGATACTTTCTGAAAATCAGGCTCCTGAAACAATAATTGAGAAGCAGAAGGAAGATGCTCACCGATTAGCAAACACATCGAAGCGAGCGGAACTTTCTCTGCAATCCATTACAATGCCAACAAACGCCGACAGCATTTCTCTTGAACTCTCCTATAGTCTTTTGCGGTATGATACTCCTGATACAACAAATTATAACGACAGAGATGAATTGTGGTTCAATATAGGTGTTGGGTATGCAAGGAGAATCACTCCAGAATTCACTACAAGCATTTGTGCTGACGTTTACTTAAATCATCTTGTCTACTTAAGCAAAAAGCAAAGCGCAAATAATAATTGGAACCGAGTAATTCGACTTGAATGGGAAAATAGTTTTCAACCTTCTGAATTCTTCCGTACATTATTACTGACTGAAGTATTGGCAAATTACACAGTAAGCGATTATGAAAAACAAGTAGCTTCTGTCAAAAGTTATGCGTTTCGCCAGTTTCGTCTTGAGGATTCGACGCAATGGTATTTTAATCAATCAGTTGGGTTGAATTTCCAGGGCGCTGTCCGATTATCTGAACGTGGAATTCTTAGATGGAAGGAATTTAGTGAACGTCCGGAACAATATTATCAGGAGTATACAATAATGCCAAGACTGTTTTACGTTCCCAGTCATTCTGTTCAATTACAATTGGGGTATCGATTGTTTTTACAGGAACGATATACATATTCTGGCAAAGTAAAAGTGCTCGATCAAATATTGCGGTCTCTCGGTCCCACCGTGTTGTGCGTTCTTCAAACGCCAAAGTACCGCCTTGCTATTGATGGATGGTATGAACATCAATACGTTCAATCAAGAACAGTGGCAAAAATTCCAAATTTATCTGTATCGACTTTTTTTCTGTTGTAAATGAATATGATTTCTTCTTCTCCAAAACAAATCAATCAAAAGCGTTGTGAGGTTGTGTGCAACTCCAGGTTGTGCGAACTGAAAAAGATCGAAAAAGCTATCCGTGAATTTACGAGAGTAAATAAACTCGGGGAGGATATTCAATATCGTCTTTTAGTAGCCGCTACCGAAGCCGTAAATAATGCTATTATCCATGGCAATAAAATGGATAAGCGAAAAAAAATACATTTATCGTGCTGTATCTATAAAACGAAGATTGTCGTTCGCGTTCGAGATAATGGACAAGGTTTCGATCCTCGCTCTATTCCGGATCCGACAACAGAGGATAATTTACTAAAGGAACACGGGAGAGGAGTCTTTCTAATTTTTGCACTGATGGATGAAGTAAAATTCCGAAAACTTAAACATGGTCATGTAATTGAAATGGCGCTGAAAATTTGAGGGGGGATCGGGACTTGCTTGAGTTTTTAAAATGAAAACGCCCGACCAAAAGCCGGGCGTTTTATTATTTCTACTTTTTGTTAGAATGAATATGCAAAGTTGACGCTGAAGATATGGGAGAGTGAATTATATTTCCCTGGTAAAGCTGAGTTCTTTGCATCTTTCTCTGCGAAGTAGACAAACATATAAGATGCATCAACGCTCAAGTTGTTGGTGATTTTATAACTTCCGCCGAGTGCAATATCATAACGATCGCCATCAGGTAGCATTGGCTCAGTTTTACTTGGAGGCTGAGGAGAAAGGTCGGCAATAAGTCCACCGCGGAGAGTAACCTGTGGGTTTAATATATACTCCACGCCAGCGCGAAGAATTACTTGATCGTTCCAATCTTTAAATTCCTTAATTTGATGGGCTCCACCTAATTGAGAAATATTTTTGTTGAAATCAATAGTGAGATAATCGTACTCGCTCCATTGTGTATATTGGACATCGCCTTCTACAGTAATTTTTGAGGTCAATTCATATGCGGCGCCAATAGACAATGTTCCTGGCATTGGTAACTCAGTTTTTCCACTGGCGACATAAGTTCCTCCGATTTTTACATCGCCTTCAAATTCAACCGAAGTTGTTGTGCGATATGAAGCTCCAATCCACAATTTGTCAATTGGTTTGTAAATTACGCCGATGTTTACATTGAACCCATCTCCATCGCCATCGAGCTCTAATAAACTAACTGAGGAAGTGGATATATTTCTGGAGATGAATGCTGTAGCATAAACATAACTTACTCCTAAACCAACAGAAAGGTCGTCGGTAATTTTGTACGCTATAGAAGGATTAAAGTACCATGAGGTAATGGAAGATTTTACCGCTTTCGTACTCCCTAAGTAATAGCCAGATGTCGAAAGACCCCATTGATTATCCCATTCAGTGCCTAACCCAAATGGATTGAAGATGCCAAGTCCGAGAACAATTTTGTCGGTAACCTGATATCCACCGTAGAGATTGACTGGAACAAAGACAGCCCCTTTCGTGGAGTACTCTAAAGGTACCATTGTTCCTGTTCCCTTAAATGTAGTAGAAGGGATGATAAGATTAACTCCTCCTAATATATTTATACCGCGTTGAAAACCTAAACCCGCGACGTTGTAATATACTGCAGAAGGATCTGAAGCTCTTGCAACAAATGCGCCTCCCATACCAGTAGCGCGTGCGCCCTGTTCATTGATCTGATATCCACCGGCGAACACAACTCCAACCATGATCAATGTTAATAGAACCGTCAAACCAAATCTTTGAGTTAGTTTATACATAGAACCCTCCTTTTTTGTGAATGGTTAAGCGATTTGGAATATTGTTATTTATTGAATCAATGTTCCAACGATAAAATTACAAAAGAGAGATAAGAAATGCAAATACACAAACATGAAATTGTTCTTTAATCCAGATGCAGCTTATTCAAGTTATCTTTTACCTCGGAAGCTGATTTTTTCAATGCAGAATCTTCATCAGAGAGCAGTTTAATCTGGATTATTTCTTCTACCCCATTTTTGCCTATTTTGATTGGAACTCCAATAACGGTGTCTCTAATTCCATACTCTCCGTTGAGATACACTGCACACGGAAGTATCCGCTTTTTGTCTTTACAGATTGCTTCAACCATTTGAACTACTGCGGCAGAAGGCGCATAGTAGGCGCTTCCTGTCTTTAGATAATTAACAATTTCAGCGCCGCCATCCCTTGTCCGCTGTACAAGCTTGTCGATTGTATCTTTATCAAAAAGTTCGGGGAGTGGAATACCTGCAATTGTAGAATAGCGGGGCAGGGGAACCATCGAATCCCCGTGTCCGCCTAACACAAATGCTGTAACATCCTCAATTGAAACTCCATATTCCAATGCGATAAAAGCACGAAAGCGAGCAGAGTCCAGTACTCCAGCCATTCCGATGACGCGATTTCTAGGCAGACCGCTTGCCTTCAGTGCAACGTAGGTCATTACATCTAAAGGATTTGAAACAACGATGATAATTGAATTAGGAGAATACTTTACGGCTTGTTCTGTGCAAGAACGAACAATGTCAGCATTGGTGGATTGTAAGTCGTCTCGACTCATACCTGGTTTTCTTGCTATTCCTGCTGTGATTACAATAATGTCGGAATTTGATGTCGGTTCATAATGCGTCGTTCCAATGAGCTTTGTATCTGAGCCAGTAACTGGACAGGCTTCGTACATATCAAGCGCTTTCCCTTGAGGTATTCCATCGGCTACGTCAACAAGTAATACTTCCTGCGCCAATTCACTATCAACAATGCGTTGTGCAGATGTTGCGCCAACGTTTCCAGCGCCTATCACTGTTATTTTCATTATAACCTCCGAATTATTTAGTGAACTTTTTTGGGAAAATAACTTTGTGTAACATACGAAGGACAGTAAAAAAACCTTGCCAACAAAAAAGCCCCCTTTGTTTTACCGAAAGGAGGCTTGTCAATAAGCAATTTTAGAAAATTATGAGAGGGGAAGAACGCTTACACGTTGTTTTGCTTTACCATACCGCTCAAATTTTACAACGCCATCGGTGAGAGCAAAAAGTGTATCGTCGCTACCGATTCCTACGTTTAATCCAGGGTGAAATTTTGTTCCACGTTGCCTGACAAGGATATTGCCAGCGAGTACCATTTGTCCGCCAAACCTTTTGACTCCTAATCGTTGGGCTTGGCTATCCCTTCCATTTTTTGTGCTACCAGCGCCTTTCTTATGAGCCATAATTTACTTTACCTTCCTTCATGCTACTTTTGTAATTTCAATTTCAGTGTATTGCTGCCGGTGTCCCTTCTGAACTCTGTACCCTTTCCGTTTCTTTTTCTTAAATACAGTAACCTTATCGTCCTTTAAGTGACGAAGCACAGTAGCTTCGACAAATGCATCCTTTACGAACGGCGTTCCAACTGTTGTTGAAGTATCCGCTGATTTTAGCATCACTTTATCGAACCGTACTGTCGAACCGACCTCTGATTCTAATTTTGGTACAAATATCTTCTCGTTCTCAGTAACTTTTACTTGAGATCCAGCGATTTCCACAACTGCAAACATCGTCAACCTCTATCATTGATTATGAATTTTTCAGATAGAAATATATCCAAAAAAATCTGCAGAGTCAACGAATGATTCCAAAAATTTCATGCTTCTGCTTCTAGCTTTTGCTTGAGAATTTGGAAAATGTGCTGTATCGGCATTTCTTTCCCTGTCCAGATTTTGAATGCTGCTGCGCCTTGATAAATAAGCATTGGCAATCCACCAATTGTTACTGCTCCTACTTGTTCGGCTTGCTTTAGCAACTTGGTCTTTAATGGTCTATAAATGACATCATAGACGATGTGTTTTGCGGTCAACGGTATATCATTTGACAGTGGAGAGTTGTCAATGTTTGGATGCATACCAATGGGAGTCGTGTTTATGATGATTTTTGAGGTAATTACAGCAAAACGAATTTCTTCGTCGCTAAAAAAAATGTGCTTGAATTGAATTGACGATTTATCAGGTATTAGGGCAGAGAGTGTTAATGCTCGTTGAGCATTACGCGCGGCTACTGTGATTGAAAGAGGTTGGAAGTAATTTGCAAGAACATAGACCATTGAACGAGCAGCGCCGCCTGCGCCCAGTACCAAGACATTGGCTTGTGAAATAACATCACGATATGTTCCCAACGTTTCCTTTATTCCGATAGCGTCTGTATTATATCCATAGAGTTTAGTTTCTTTTACCAGAATTGTATTCACGGCGCCGATGTTTTTTGCATCATCGCTCAGATGATGGATGAATGGCAAAATAGCTTCTTTGAATGGAATAGTTACGTTGAATCCAACGAATCCTTGTGCTACATATTTCTGAATCGAACTTTGTAAACGTGCTGGATCTGTCTCTAAAGCTTCATATTGATAGGGAAGTTTCAAATATTGGAAAGCGCTATTGTGCATCAATGGTGATAAGGTGTGTCCCACAGGGAAACCGATAATTCCAAACCGCTGAATTTGTTCGTTGTGAGTTGGTAGATTCATTTACATCCTCCCCAATAAACCATTGTCTATCGTTGGAGTAGATTTTTGAATAATCGCCAGTTGAAAATTCGAGGGAATAACTTTAGGAATTCGTTTTTTAATTCAGGTGATAGGCGAAAGGCATGGGAAAATTCTCGTGCGGCATCTTCGTAACGAGTCAATCCAATTAGAGCTTTTCCCATACTGAAGTGAATTGCACCAGAATCGGGATTTAACTTGAGAGCATTTTTGAGCGCTTCGTAAGCTTCATTGTAAGCTTGGAGTTCGAAATACGTATCGCCAAGATCAAGCCATGCTTCGTGGTTCGTTGGCTCAAGCTGAACGACATTTTGGTAATATTTAATTGATGTCCGCGTGTTTCCACGATGGTATTCTGTATCGGCGCAGGCGTACCAGTACTCGCTGTTTTCTGGCTGCAATTCGCCTGCCTTGAGGAAATCTGTTAGTGCCTCGTCTGCTTTTCCAAGTGAATCGTAACAACAGCCGCGTCCGTAATATGCTTCATGATATTGAGAATCTATCGAGATGGCTTTGGAATAGAATTCAATTGCCTTGCTATATTCATGACTTTCTTCATAAACGCTTGCTAAATTGTGCCACACCTCAACATCTTTGGGATCATACTTTAGCGCAGTGTGATAGCATTTAATTGCTTCGTTGAAATTTCCTGCATTTGCATAAGCATTTCCAAGATTGTACCAACCAGGTGCAAAATTTTCTTTAATCGCAAGTGCAAATTCATAGCTTTTAATCGCTTGTTCATACAATCCGTTGCGATTCTGAACAATTCCGCGATTATACCATGCCTGATAATTATACGGATCTTGGTTAAGGTATTCATCGTAACAACGAACTGAATCCTCCGGCCTATCTAAATAATCATAACAGTATCCTAATTCGTACCAAACATCTGGATGCTCTGGATCTACTTGAATCACCGCTTTAAAGAGATTAAGCGCTTCTTCAAAATGTCCCATTTTTTCCAGCGTTACACCTTTGTGGAACAATGCATCAGATTGAATTGGATCGAGTTTTAGCGCATTATCGAAAGCTTCCATTGCTTCCGAAACTTTATTGACATTATCCAGCGCAATTCCATAGTTGATAAAGATTTCTGGCTCAGAAGGATTAAAACTAATGGCTTTTTGAAAACACTCAAGCGCTTCGTCAAAGCGACCGAGATTATTGAGAATCATTCCCTTCCTTTGCAGAGCATCGGAGCTGTAAGGTTCGAATGAAAGGAGTCGTTCTGCATAGCTCAATGCTTCTTCAAATTTCTCATGATTAAAATAGAATTGAATAATCTCATCTAGCGCTTCGGGGTTATTGATATCTTTGCCGCCGTTGGACATCAATTCCCGAAATCGTCTGATATCGTCATCCGAATAATCGGAAGCGAGCGAATTATCATCATTGTTAAAATCGTCGAATTTAGCCATTTTGATTGCCTTTTTCTTAAATGCCGTACTCAATTAAATAAATTCTAAAGTTGAAGTCAAGCAGTAGTGTGAAAACAATTTGATGCTGTAGAACAGCTTATTAACCAGATTATGCAATAACGGGAGCAATAGAAATATAAGGGAATGTAAAATAATCAATAGGTTCAAGAAGAGAACACTAAAATTGTGGCTTCGATACGGATTGGCGTCCACCTCAGCCAACATCAGGAAATTGGTTGCTGAGGTGCAAGACTTGCATATCGAAACAACAGGTTACATTTTAGGTAAAATCGACCTAAGAAAAATGGGGTACGTAAAACGAGGTAAACGAAGCTTCCGCACAAAATTCTGTTTGAGGCGAGAGCTTTTTAGCGAGAAAAGAACAGACAGAGTAAATAACCTGGTAGTTTTGTTTCAAGAAGATAACGCAAGTTTTTGCAGATATTTGTAGCTGTAGTTTCGAGGTACCTTATGGACTGGTAGTGAAGGTACAGTTAAGACGTATTGAAGCAATAGCCTTTGCAAGTTTCTAATGCATAATCTGGGATTAAGAGCGTTAGATTTTTCGTTGAAAAATGTGCTTGATAAATTATTAAGGTTCATATAATTTCTACAATAGCTAAAACATCGTTGTAACTTAGCATTGCATCTAACCATAAAAATATTCGGGTAAAGAATTATGGAAAATCCTCAACACAGAAAAATTATTATCCTTGGCTCGGGACCTGCTGGATTGACTGCTGCAATATATGCAGGACGTGCATTGTTAAATCCACTTGTCTTCGAAGGCATTCAGCCGGGCGGTCAACTTACAGTAACTACGGATGTGGAAAATTTCCCTGGATTTCCCGATGGAATTTCAGGGACTGAGCTAATGGACTTGCTTCGCAAACAGGCGACTAAATTTGGAGCAGAAGCAGTTTTCAAAACAGTTGAGTCAGTTGACTTTTTAAAACGCCCTTTTACAATTGTTGCAGATGGAACAAATTATTCTGCCGAGGCTGTGATTATTGCAACTGGAGCTACAGCAAGATTTTTGGGCTTGCCATCAGAAAAGGAATATATGGGAGCTGGTGTTTCAGCTTGTGCGACCTGCGATGGTTTCTTTTTCAAAGATCAACACGTTGCGGTAGTTGGCGGCGGCGATACAGCGCTCGAAGAAGCTCTTTACTTAACGCGACACGCGTCTCGCGTTACGGTTATTCATCGTCGGAGTGAACTACGCGCATCTAAACTTATACAGGAACGTGCAAGGAAAAATCCTAAAATAGATTTTCTGTGGGATAGCATTATCGTTGAAGCGCTCGGTACAACGATGAACGGTCAGAAGCGATTGACAGGCGTAAGAGTGAAGAATGTGAAAACAGGCGAAGTAAAAGATTTTGCTTGTGAAGGATTGTTCATTGCAATCGGACATCAACCGAACACAAAATTGTTCGATGGACAACTGGAACTTGATTCCGCTGGATACATTAAGACTAAACCTCATAGTACCGAAACAAATATCCCTGGAGTATTTGCTGCTGGCGATGTTGCTGACCCAAAGTATCGGCAGGCAATTAGCGCAGCGGGAACAGGTTGTATGGCAGCCATCGATGCTGAACGATTTCTTGCAGAAAATAATCAGTAAGCCTTTGCTGAATTTGTCTCGTAGTTAGTTTTTTATTTTTTTGTTTCATTGACTTTGCAACCTCTATTTCATAACTTGTTGCAAAATAAGACATTAGATGCAGATGGTGAAGGAATAAAGTTGCTATGGCAATGTCAAAAACAACAAAGTGGGTTTTAGGAATAATCGGAGCGGTTGTAATCATTGGAATACTCGTTGTAGTGGCAGTATTTTCAATGCTGGTTGGTGGAAAAGAAGATGATTCGCTCTCGACATCAGGAAGTAAGATCGCAGTCATCGAATTGAAGGAAACAATCGTTACCTCAGATGAGATTGTAAGGCAATTAAAGAAATTTCGTGAAAATCGTTCCGTAAAAGCTATTGTGTTAAGAGTTGATTCGCCAGGCGGAGGCGTTGCGGCAAGTCAGGAAATTTATGAAGAGGTAAAGAAGACACGAGAGCAAAAGCCAGTGGTTGTATCAATGGGCTCTGTGGCAGCAAGCGGCGGGTACTATGTTTCCTGTGGCGCGACACGAATTGTAGCAAATCCGGGTACGTTAACGGGAAGCATCGGTGTGATAATGAATTTTGTTCACTTTGAAGAACTTATGAACAAGATCGGCGTAGATGAAACTACGGTCAAATCCGGAAAAATGAAAGATGCAGGTTCGCCATTTCGTAAGTTGACGGATGAAGAGGAAAAATACTTTAACTATCTTATCGGCGATGTTTATAATCAATTTGTCGACGTCGTTGTAGAGGAGAGAAAACTTCCTCGCCAGAAGGTTTTGCAAAATGCCGATGGTCGTGTGTTTACGGGAAAGCAAGCTTACGCAATTGGATTGGTGGATACGCTTGGAACATTCGAGGATGCTATTTCCATTGCCGCAAACCTTAGTGGAATTGTTGGTAAACCAAATGTAGTAAAGGAAAAGAAAAGGACATCATTTTTAGAGCGTGTTATGGGAGATGCAGCTTCAGAAGTTTCACGGCTTCAAAATAAAATTCTAGATCAACCGATTCTTCAATACAAATTTGTTCCATAACACGTAAGAGGAGATACTGTGACAAAAGCAGACATCGTGGATAAAATTGCATCGGCAACAGGACTAACGAAAGTAGAAACGGAAGCGGTGGTAGATGGATTTATACAATCGGTCATTGATGCAATGAAGGAAGGAAAGAATATCGAGATTCGTGGATTTGGAAGCTTCAAAGTTAAAAAAAGGAAAGGACGAATGGCGCGGAATCCTCGTACTGGCGAACAAGTGCCTGTAGGAGAGCATTATGTTCCTTACTTCAAAGTGTCGAAAGAGATGAAGCAAGCTGTGAATGATAATTTGAAAAACATCGGTGGTATTCCATCGAGCACAATGGAGTGAGAAAAAAAATATTTTTGAAACGATAATAACATTCATTAAATGAAAGGAGACGTTCGTTATGCCTTGTGGGCGAAAACGTAAAAGACATAAAATGGCAACACACAAACGTAAAAAACGTTTACGGAAGATGCGCCATAAAAAGAAGATCCGTTAAAGTAATGAGGGGCTGCAGTGAGCTTATTTCATCAAGCCCCCGTTTATTTAATTCATTAAATTGAATCACAAATTTTTTTAAGGAGGTCGTTATGGCACAAGATAATGGAATGGCAAAAGGACTCATCATTGGGTTTATTACCGGCAGTATGGTAGGAGCGGCGCTTGCTCTACTCTACGCGCCAAAATCAGGAAAAGAATTACGAGCCGATATCGGTGAAAAAGCAACCGATATTGCTGGCGATGCGCAAGAATACGTAAGCAGAGCAAAAACAAAAGCAGTTGATATTATCAATGAAGGGAAAGAAAAAGCAGCTTCGTTGATTGATGATGCTCGCCGTCGAGCTGGCGATATTATGGGCGATGCCGAAAGAGTTCTCAATGACGCCCGAGCAAAAGGTGAAAAGAAAGCATAAGCGCACTGTCGTAAATTTACACGAGAGGAAAGGGACCATACTGTGGAAACTCTTATTCAAATAGTAACTGTCGTCGCACTTTTAAGTGTATCAGCGCTCTGCATCTATCTTATTGTGGTGCTTCTACGACTTAAGACTGTTTTGGAACTTATCCAAACCGAACTCAATGAAGTTAGTTCTCGGCTAAAGCCACTGCTGGAAAATCTCAATGTCGCTTCAGAAAAAGTGCGCGCCATTGTCACAAAAGTTGATGATCAGGTTACGATGGCGCACGGCGTTTTTGTTTCTATGCGGCACATTGTCGATAATGTGGTATATTTTGAAGATCATATTATCAGAATTCTTGAAGAACCATTTACTCGTGTAAGTTCAGTCTTCAGTAATGTCTTGAGCCGTTTAAGCTCAATTTTTGGTAAGTGACAACCAGATAGTAATACTTAAATCAATCCTTTATCCAAAAAAGTTTTTGAACATTAAAATGTTTAGGAGATGATGCCTTGTCTAAAACAGTAGCAAAAGAATATACCGCTGACAAAATTCGAACATTAGCTCTCATTGGTCATGGCGGTTCCGGCAAAACAACAATGACGGAATCGTTGTTATTCCTCTCTGGCGCAACAACAAGGATGGGACGCGTGGAAGACGGTTCTACGCTGTCCGATTATCATCCGGATGAAATCGAGAGGAAAATTTCAATCAATACCTCGTTACTTTTTACCGAGTGGCAAGGAACAAAAATCAATATACTCGATACTCCAGGGTATTCTGATTTTATCGGAGAAGTTATTGGAGCTTTGCGCGTTGCCGACCTTGCTCTTGTTCTCTTAAAAGCCGTCGAGGGAGTTGAAGTTGGAACTGAAATAGTTTGGGAGCATGCAAAAAAATATAACGTTCCCGCAGTATTTGTAGTCAATAGACTCGATAATGAGAACGCAGCCTTTAATCGTGTCGTTGAGACGGCAAAAGATCGATTTGGTCACGACGTTGTCGTAGCGCAGTTTCCTGTCAATGAAGGATTGCCTTTCGATAGCGTAATTGATGTAATTCGTATGAAGCTTTTAACATTTCAACGAGATAGCAGTGGAAAATTTACTGAATCCGAAATTCCATCAGACCTTGTTCAAAAGGCAACGCAACTTCACGAAGAATTTATCGAGAAAATTGCGGAAACTGATGAAGAGTTGATGAACAAATTTTTTGAATCTGGCACTCTTGAAGGAGCAGATTTAGAGAGCGGACTTAAACGTGCGCTTGTCGGAAGGAAAATCTTCCCGATATTTTGTGCATCATCGGCGCTTGGAATTGGAATCAATCCGTTGCTCCAATTTATCGCCCAATACTGTCCTTCTCCAATCGATCGCGGTTCTGTGAAAGCAATCAATCCTGTCGACAAGAAGGAAATTACCGTTGATTTAACGACAACGAAAGAACCATCTTTTTTTGTTTTCAAAACTGTATCGGAAGAGCATGTTGGCGAGTTCTCATTCTTCCGGGTTTATTCAGGAGAAATTGTACCAGGATTAGACCTTATCAATCAATCGAACAATAAACCTGAACGCATTGGACAGCTTTATGTGATGCGAGGAAAGGAACGTATAGAAGTTCCGAAGCTCTATGCGGGCGATATTGGAGCTGTTGTGAAATTGAAAGATACTCATATCAATAACACGCTCAGCAGCGCTTCATTCCCGGTTCTCTATCCTCCAATTGAATTTCCCGAACCGGTAATTCGTATGGCAATTAAACCAAAATCAAAAGGCGATGAAGATAAAATTGCTAATGGACTCCATTCACTCCATGAAGAAGACCCGACATTCATTGTTACTGTTGATGGGAAATTAAGTCAGACGATTATTGCTGGGCAGGGCGAACTTCACCTATTAATTGTAACGAAGCGGTTGAAGCAAAAATTTGGAGTGGAAGTCGAACTTACAGAGCCAAAGATACCATACAAAGAAGCAATGCGAGCAGTTGTTCCTGATGCTGAATATAAGCACAAGAAGCAAACAGGCGGAAGAGGGCAATATGGTCACGTTCACTTAAAATTGGAACCATTGCCGCGCGGTAAGGGATTTGAATTCGTTGATGCAGTTGTTGGCGGTGTAGTTCCAGGACGTTTTATTCCAGCTGTCGAAAAGGGAGTTCAAGAAGCAATGCAAAGAGGAGTGCTTGCTGGATACGAAGTTGTCGATGTGAGAGTAACAATTTTCGATGGAACTTATCACACTGTTGATTCGGATGAGCACTCGTTCAAAATTGCCGGTTCAATGGCATTTAAGAAAGGATTTTTGGAAGGGAAACCTGTACTGCTCGAGCCGATTAACGAAGTAGAGGTAGTTGTACCGGAAGAGTATATGGGCGATGTGATGGGCGATCTCTCGAGTCGTCGTGGTAAAATTTTAGGAATGGAATCCGAAGGACATTTCCAGAAAATTAAGGCATTAGTTCCGATGTCAGAACTTCATAAGTACTCGACGGTGCTTCGTTCTATGACGCAGGGTCGAGGAATCTACCGCACAAACTTTTCGCATTACGACGAGATGCCGAAAGAAATTGCGGATAAAGTGATTGAATCAAGTGAAAAATCAAAAGAGGAAGAAGCTTAATATAGTTTAGCGATTATTAAGAGCAAGAGATTGTCCGGGAGTATAATTTCCGGACAGTCTCTTTTTTGTTTCTATGAGAGTTTGTAATTTTACAAATCAATGATTGACTGCTGAACGTGTTTTTGAGGAACGAAATGGTGTTGAAAGATTATCGGAAAGTTGATGTGAAAAAGGAACTCAGCAATAATATTGTGGGAAATTATATTGGGTAACTTATATTTCGGTAACGATAGTATTCAAATTTATAACGATGATATTTTGACGACGGATTGTGTTGCTGAAAGTACGATCGATCTTATCATTACATCTCCGCCTTACAATGTGGATATCGAATATAATTCTCATAATGATAGAATGGAGTATGATAAATATCTGGAGTTTACGAGAAAATGGTTGACGAAATGTTATACCTTGCTGAAGGATGACGGCCGTTTTTGTTTGAATATTCCACTGGATAAAAATAAAGGCGGACAGCAAAGCGTCTATGCAGATATCACAACTATCGCTAAACAAATAGGATGGAAGTACCATTCTACGATTATCTGGAATGAACAAAATATTTCAAGACGAACTGCGTGGGGATCCTGGCTTTCCGCATCAGCTCCGTATGTAATTGCGCCTGTTGAGGTCATTGTAATTTTTTATAAGAAGGAATGGAAAAAGACCAGCGGCAGTAAACAGTCGGATATTTCAAGAAATGAATTTATGGAGTGGACGAATGGAGTATGGAATTTTTCTGGAGAAAGTAAAAAAAGGGTTGGACATCCAGCGCCATTCCCTATCGAACTTCCAAAGAGATGCATAAAGTTATTTAGTTATGTTGGAGATACTATTTTAGATCCCTTCCTTGGAAGCGGTACCACTTTGCTCGCTTGCCTTAAAACAAATAGAAAAGGAATCGGAGTAGAAATTGATAGGCGCTATTGCAAACTTGCCAAAAAAAGGATAGTCGAAGAAGGAGAGTTCTATCAGCTTACTTTTGAGGAAAACTCTTGCATCAGTGACAACAATCAAAATTATAATACGAAGGTTCCAAAAAAAATCAAGTAAGATGAAATCTTCTTCAAATAAAAGGAAATAATGATGCCTAAAAGTGTAAAGGAACTCGTAAAGGAATATTTCCTGAAGCATCCGAATCAAGATTTGCCACATGCCCCAGTTGTAGACTGGGTTGAAGAAAAATACAAACGACTTTATGGAAAGAAGCCAAGGGATACGTGGCGTGCGATAAGGAATCTCCATGAGGCTGGATTTCTCATTAAAGTACAAAAAGGCGTCTACCGATATGATCCTGAAGCGGTACAACAAAATGAATTAGATGATTTTACTCCAAAACAGCAAGAAGCGAGCCTGAAGAGAGATGGGTATAAATGCGTTATTTGTGGACGCGGTATCAAAGATGGAGTCGAACTTCAAGTTGATCATATCAAACCAAAAAGTCTTGGAGGAAAATCGACTCTTGAAAATGGGCAAACTCTATGCGCTCAACACAATTTTATTAAAAAGACTTTAAAACAGACTGAGACTGGGAAAAAAATGTTCATTCGTTTGTACGAATTAGCAAAGAAGGAAGGGAATGAGGAATTACCAAAGTTTTGTACAGATGTTTTGGAAATGTACGAGAGACATAATATCAACTCTCATATTGTGTGGGATAAATGAACATTATTGAGGAAACAGAATGGAAATTTCACAGATACTTCTAGCATATAAATCCTTCAAGAACTATTATGCAGATTACTGCGGCAGACGTACTTTATTCTCTCAAGGAAGCATTAGATGAATTTTCCTTGACTCTCGATTTTAGTAAACTATCGAAAGAAGAAATGGAAAAAATACTTTCAGATTATGCAGATGCTATGCAGAATTATCATCAAAACGACTTCCATAGAGAAAGAGCGACTTTAATGGCAAATGAACCTGTACTAAAAAAGTGTGGATTAAAAGGTGAGGATTTTGTTATGCTGGATTTTGCTTGATGATTTATTCCATGGTAAAATTACTATAACCAATTATTGAATCACAAAAAGGAAGAGTATGAGCGCTCAATTTATTCACTTAGAGCAATTAGAATGGAAAGAGCTTGGCGGAGGATCGCGTCGAAAAATTTTGGGCTACGACGAACAATTGATGATGGTCTGCGTCGAGTTCGATAAAAACGGAAGTGGCGCGCCGCATAAGCATGAACATCGGCAGGTATCCTATGTTGCTGAAGGCGTTTTCGAAGTTCAGATCGAAAATGAAAAGCAAATTGTTCATAAGGGCGACAGTTTCTTTGTTCCGTCGAATGTTCTCCACGGCGTTAAGGCTCTGGAACCCGGAAGGTTAATTGATGTGTTTACACCTATGAGAACAGATTTTCTTCAATAGAAATTTGCTCTTTGATTTATCGGAAACACGTATCTATACGTTTACATCAAAAATGTCTGAATTTATTTCTACGGTAATTTATCTATGAAACGGTTGCCATTTATTACAAAAACTATTCTTATTCTCTCATTCGTTAGTTTGTTGACAGATATTGCCAGCGAAATGCTCTATCCAATTATGCCGCTCTATCTTTCTCAAATTGGGTTTTCGATTGCATTCATTGGCGTGCTGGAAGGTGTTGCGGAAGCAATTGCAGGCTTGAGCAAAGGTTTCTTTGGCTATCTTTCCGATTCGAAGAGAAAGAGGAAACCATTCGTTGTAGCCGGATATTCTTTGAGCGCTCTTGCAAAACCAATGATCGGAGTGTGGACTAATCCGATATGGATTCTCTGTGCGCGTTCCGTCGAAAGGCTTGGCAAAGGAATTCGTACCGGCGCTCGGGATGCAATGCTTTCCGATGAGACAGAGCCTGCGAACAAAGGACGAGTCTTTGGTTTCCACAGAGCGTTCGATACGTTAGGTGCAGCGTTAGGTCCAATTGTAGCTCTCATTTACCTATCGTTTCATCCGTCTCAGTATCGGCCGCTATTCTTCATCGCTTTGATACCAGGAATATTTGCTATTGGCTTGTCTTTTCTCTTAAGAGAACGTCCTGCAACTCAAACTGTCGATTCGCCTCGTACCTCGTACAATCCTTTCCACTATTTAAAGTATTGGAAGGTTGCTCCAAAAACTTTTCGCAGGTTGGTCGTTGGATTACTTGCTTTTGCATTATTCAATAGCTCGGATGTTTTTCTTCTTCTCATTATGAAAGCGCGAGGATTGAATGATCAATTTATCATCGTCATTTATATCTTCTACAACCTTGTCTATGCGTTTGCATCGTATCCGCTTGGCGCTCTTGGCGATTCAATTGGCTTGAAGAAGACTTTGCTCTTAGGACTCTTGATATTTACAGGCGTGTATGGCGGAATGGCGTTTGCAAATTCGACGGCTGTGTTCTTCATCCTATTCCTTTTCTATGGATTGTATGCTGCGGCAACGGAAGGAATATCGAAAGCGTGGATATCGAATATTGTTGCGCCGACAGATGTAGCAACTGCCATCGGATTCTATACTTCGTTCCAGAGTATTTGTGCGCTCCTTGCGAGTTCCATTGCAGGATGGCTGTGGACAGTTGGCGGTCCAAAGTTCGTCTTTGGATTGACGTCGATAGCAACTCTTTGTACTCTTTTTTATATTGCATTTGCAGTTCCTCATGAAATGGTTACGAAGAGGGTACAGGCATAAGTTCAATGGATCGAGACAAAAGAAATTCAGTAAGATGCCAAAACGATTTACTTTAAATTTTGCTATTGTCATCCTCTACATTTTTTTGAGCCAGGAGGTTTTTGCGCTCGATCCTCAGAGAGCGATCAATCAATATGTGCATCGAAGTTGGACTCACAATAATGGACTTCCAGCTCATACTGTAAACTCTCTTTTGCAGACACACGATCAAGTCCTATGGCTTGGAACATCATCAGGATTGTATTGGTTCGATGGAATAATGTTCACACAGGTGTCAACGAATCCCGATTATCCTCGTTCTCTTGAATCTATTCTTTCGCTATTGGAAGATACAAACGGACGACTATGGATAGGTACAGCATATAGTGGACTTCGATTTAGAGACAATAATGAAATTCTACCCTATGGCTTAAAGGAAGGTTTTGAAGATACACAGGTTTGGAATTTATATGAAGGCAATGATGGACATTTACTGATTGCTACTTCCATTGGTTTGTATGATTACGATGGGAAAAATTTTGTAAAAATTTTTTCTGAGCCAAATTATATTTCATCTGTCTGTCAGAATGCGGTAGGACATACGTTTGTAGGTACCCACGATGGTGTGTGGATACTCGATGGTACACGTGTTCTTTCTCATCTTAACACAACAAATGGTTTACCTAATAGTAGTATCACTGCGCTCTATGTGGATCGACATGGAATTATTTGGATTGGAACAGCAGACGGTCTTGTGCGGTACGTCAACGGTTCGCTGAAAATTTATTCGAGTGCACAAGGATTGGTCAATGGTCACGTCAATACAATCTTTCAAGATCGGGATGATAATTTGTGGGTTGGTACAAACATGGGATTGTACAGATTTGCAAATGGGAAATGGAGCTCTTTTCGAGAAAGAGATGGAATGGCGAGCGATAATATTCTTTCCATCACTGAAGATCACGAAGGCAGTCTTTGGGTGGGTACTTCTGAAGGCTTGCATCAATTTTATGATGGGAATGTAATTGCATTTACTACAAAAAAGGGATTGGCAGACAATGATATTTCCAGCATTGTCGAAACTTCTGATGGAAAGCTCTATTTTTTTAGTATCAAAGGAGCTAATGTTTCCAGATTCGATGGTAAGCAATGGAAGTACTACCAAACTTCGGTTGGCCCAGCTTACCTTGCGAAGGACAACAGTGTTTGGATGGGGCAAAATGGTTTTATGCTAAATTTCAGAGGCGACAATGTCATTAAGTATGATACAAACGATGGAATTCCTCCGCGCTGGATTTCTGCTATTGCTGAAGATTCTCTTAGTGTGTTTTTCTATTCAGATCATAAAGGAATTTTCCGAATTCAAAATGGTAAAGTATATCCCTATCAGTTCAAAGCAGGGAACCAGTACCCTGCAGATGAATTTGTTCTGTGTTTCTACCAACAAAGGAATGATATGCTGTGGATTGGTACATCAAACGGAGTTGTGCAGTATCTCAATGGTTCGATGAAGCGGATTACAGTTCAGGAAGGATTGGTTGGAAATTGGATTTCATCAATTACAGAGGACAAGAATGGAAATATATGGTTCAGTTCTGTTCAAGGTGGAATTACACGTTATCGCGATGGGAAGTTTTCTTCCTATACAATGAAGGATGGATTACTTGTTGATGTAATTTTTTCGATTGTGTGCGATGACAATGATAATCTCTGGATGGGTACGCCGCGTGGTATTCAATTGATTCAAGCCCAAAGTTTGAAAGAGGTAGACGAAGGTAAAGCGAGTTCTTTAAAAGTGCGACTTTTTACAATGGAAGATGGAATGAAGTCCGACGAGTGTTTCGGGTGGTGGCAACCTGGAGTGTGGAAGACTAAAAATGGATGTTTGTGGTTTGCCACCAGGAGTGGAGGTGTAAAAATTGATCCAAATAATATTCGTTACAATAGAGAGTTGCCAAATGTTATTGTTACGAGTATTTTCGCAGACCAGCAGAAATGTTCTGATGGTAATCCTATTGTTATTAAGCCGGGCACGAGCTCATTAGAAATCCATTATACTGCGTTAAGTTTTTTAGTCCCAACTCGTGTAATGTTTGAGTATAAACTTGAAGGTTATGATGAGAACTGGGTAAAGGCAGGAAATCGGCGTGTTGCGTACTACACTAAACTTCCGCCTGGTGAATATCGCTTCCGTGTTAGAGCTTGCAATAATGATGGATTCTGGAATGAGAAAGGTTCAAGTATCCTTTTTTCGATACAGCCTTTCTTCTATCAAACGTGGTGGTTTTGGACGATTGTATTGTTAATTATTATCGGAAGTGTCGTGGGGATTTTCAAGTACCGATTGTGGATCCATGAAAAACGAGAGAAGGAATTGGAAGCGCGTGTTCAGGAAGCACTTGCCAATGTAAAAATGTTGAGCGGCTTAATTCCAATTTGTTCGGTATGTAAAAAAATTCGGAATGATAGCGGTTACTGGGATCAACTGGAAGCGTATATTCAATCTCATGCAGATGTTAAATTTTCACACGGTATTTGTCCAGAATGCGCTGCAAAACTTTATCCAGAGTTTCGTTCGAATACGGAAAAAAAGGATCAAGATAATCTTGATAGCAACGAGAGTTAAATTCTGTGTTAAAACTACAACTTATTAAAGAAATGGTTCGGAGAACGGAAAGGACGATTCACATTATGTTATTCCATTTGCTCAAAAAGAATAGCGCCGTCGCTATTTGTATTTTGTTCTTAACAATAAATGCTTTTTCACAATCGCCGGTACCGTCGGATGCAAAACTCGATACTGTTGCTCAAGGATTTAAGCAGCCCGAAGGACCTGTGTGGGTCGATGGTTTGGGTTTACTCTTTAGCGATATTGTTCCATCGAAAATTTATCTCTGGTCGGAAGCCACTCAAAGTTTGTCTGTATTCCTTGAGCATTCTGATAGTTCGAATGGATTAACTCTCGATTCCGATGGTAGATTAGTCCTTACACAAATGTTAAAGCGGCGAGTTGCACGTCGAGAGCACGATGGAACGATTGTTCCACTTGCTGAAACTTTTCGTGGTAAGAAATTTAACAGTCCTAATGATGTTGTTGTAAAATCCGATGGCTCGATATTTTTTACCGATCCTGATTTCAATGTGCCATCAGGACAGAAAAAAGAATTAGCAATAAAAGGCATTTATCGGATTTCGCCAGGTGGTACTGTGCAATTGCTTGATAGTACCTTCGATAAACCGAACGGAATTTGTTTTTCCCCCGACGAGAAAAAGCTTTACGTCAACGAATCTGCTCAATGTAAAATTTACGTTTGGGATGTTCTCAATGATTCGACGATTGCAGATAAAAAACTCTTCTATACCATTCCTTCATCTGGTTATGCCGATGGAATGAAAGTAGATACCGCAGGTAATCTTTATTGCACAGGACCGACCGGCGTTTGGATTATTTCGCCGAAAGGAACTTTACTCGACAAAATTGCCACTCCGTTGAATCCCTCGAACTGTGCCTGGGGAGAGAGTGCACGAACAACGCTCTACATTACTGCTGGTAATGGACAGGGAGTAGTTTATCGTATTCGTTTATCGAAACCTTCAAACGTGGAAGATCACTCTTCGCTTTTTCCAGATGCGCCGGAACTCTATCAGAATTTCCCAAATCCATTCAATCCCTCAACTTGTTTTCAATATCAACTCTATGAAAACGGTTATGTAACTTTTGATGTATTCGATCTTTACGGTCGAAAGATTCAAACATTGTTTCAAGGGAATCAGCAAGCGGGATTTCATTCAATTCGCTATAACGGTTCGCAGTTGTCGAGCGGCGCGTACATCTATCGCTTAGCAGTTCAGTCTAATGCTGGCAAGATGCTTTCGTCTTCAAAGCGATTTGTTCTATTAAAGTAATTATGGTTCTGAATAAGGTTTGGCTTCTCGCCTGTTTATCCAGATTATGCAATAACGATAGTAATAGAATTATAAGATGAAGTAAAATAATTCAATAGGCGAAAGATAAGGAAAACAAAATGGTGGCTTCGATACGAGCTAGCGCTCACCTCAGCCACTGTCAGGGAATCGGTTGGCGAGCAGCTCGAAGAGCGTATTGAGGCAACAGTCTTTGTAAGTTTCTAATGCATAATCTGGCTTTAATCCTTGTTGAGCATGGAATCAAAAGTAAAAAGGTAGTACCTTTGAGTATTCAATGTTCAATTTGATGAAAGGAAAACTCAATGGGTTTACAGTTACAACGATTAGATAAATTTTCGGGAAGAAAAGGTCCTTTACTGTTAATGATTATGGATGGTATTGGAATTGGAAAACCTTATGTTGGGAATGCTGTCTATTGTGCAAATACACCTACGTTAGATAAACTTTTTGCTTCACCGCTCTTTACAACTCTGCAAGCGCATGGAAAAGCAGTTGGATTGCCAACGGACGACGATATGGGAAACAGCGAAGTAGGGCATAACGCGTTGGGAGCGGGGAGAGTCTTTGCTCAAGGTGCAAAGCGAGTGAATGAAGCGATTGCCGACGGCAGTATTTTTAAAACAGAAATATGGGAAGAATTGATTCAGCAGGTGGTATCGAAGAATGGATCGCTTCATTTTATTGGCTTACTTTCGGATGGAAACGTACACTCTCACATCGATCATCTTATTGCGATGCTGCGTCAAGCTGCTAAGGAAGGTGTAAAGAAGGCTCGTGTCCACGTATTGCTCGATGGCCGCGATGTTCCCGAAAAATCAGCGCTTCTCTATATTGATAGGATCGAAAAAGTACTAAGCGAAATTTCTCAATCGAACAATGTTGATTACTGCATTGCTTCTGGCGGCGGCAGAATGGTTACAACAATGGATCGTTATTTTGCAGATTGGTCAATCGTGAAGCGCGGATGGGATGCTCATGTACTAGGGAAAGGACGTCAATTTACATCTGCTCATGCTGCTATTGAAACTTTCTATGCGGAAGATCCAAAAATTACCGATCAGTATTTACCATCCTTTGTCATTACTCGGGATGGAAAACCATGTGGTACCATCGAAGATGGCGACAGTGTTGTGTTCTATAATTTCCGTGGCGATAGAGCAATCGAAATTACAATGGCGTTCGAGCTCGATGACTTTAAAGGCTTTGATCGTGAACGTCGGCCGAAAGTTGTTTTTGCTGGAATGATGCAGTACGATGGCGATCTGAAACTTCCGACGAAGTTTTTAGTGCAACCGCCAAGCATTGATCGTACCGTTAGCGAGTACCTTTGTGCGGAAGGTGTTCCATCGTTTGCAATTTCAGAGACTCAAAAGTTTGGGCACGTTACATACTTCTGGAATGGTAACCGATCGGGATACATTGATGAAAAGTTAGAAACTTACGTCGAAATTCCTTCTGATAAAATTCAATTCGATAAAGCCCCTAAAATGAAAGCTTATGAAATTACCGAGAAGACCATTGAACTTCTCAAGAGTGGATCGTATCGGTGGGGAAGATTGAATTTTGCAAATGGAGATATGGTTGGACATACTGGAGTAATGGAGGCGGCTATCGAAGCTGTCGAGACTGTCGATCGGTGTGTCGCTCGTTTACTCGATGAAGTTAAGGCGTTGAACGGAATTGCTATTGTTACCGCCGACCATGGAAATGCAGATGAAATGTTCATTGAAAAAAACGGGAAACGAGAAGTGAAAACATCTCATACACTGAATCCCGTGCCATTTACCATCGTGGATTATCAGTACAACGGCGAATATCAAATGCGACAAAACATAAAGCGCGGCTTGTCGAATGTTGCTGCAACGCTGCTCAATCTTCTTGGCTTCGAAAAACCAGAGGATTATGATCCGTCATTAATTGAAATGCGATAAGAAGGCTTTTGGAAAACAGATGGCGAATAGTTGTCGCTAGATAGAATCATAATGTGTATTTTTTGAATCTTCATTAAAGAGTAAATATTTCTTACACAATAAAGGCTCGGATGTCAACGCTCTTCCGAAAAAAAGGTTTGAAGCCAAAATGGACATTTACAACGGAAGGAATAATTTGGCGATTGTTCTATTCTGAATCGAAGAAGATCGTGGGTGAAATTCGGAATGCTGATTCTCAAGATGTTTCCTTCTTTTGTCTCGATGCTTGCAACGGAAAACCTTTGTGGAAAAATGTGCGTTTCGATGAAAAATGGTGGATTGGTATTGAGAATGTTGACGATCGCTTCGTTTACTTCCATCGGTTCATTCAGCCAAACATGCCTCAGCATCAAGGTATCGAGTGCCGAACATTGGATAAATGCGAGATGCAATGGAGAAATGATGAACTGACATTTTGGTACCTTTCAGACGAAAAAGTATGTGGTTACAAAGATTTTTTCGAACAACGGAAAACATATTGGCTCGATAGACAAACAGGCAATATACTCAGTGACGTTTCTGTCGAAGAAATGTCACATGATGATAAAAATGGGTTGAAGAATTTTATCCTTGCGCCAATGCCAGCGACTCTTATGGCAGTTGGCGAAGAAATTCAAAATCTTGTTCAAAGAAACGGAACGCCTAACATTTTACTGGATACTGTTGAAGCCATCGAAACATATTGGTATTGGATAGTTGGTTACTATAGTAATGAGAATGAAAACCAATATTCTCTCCATCTCGAGATACTTGATCGCTCGAGTGGTAAAAGTGTCTATTCGATTATCCAGGAACAAGAATGTTTGTATCAAGTACATGAAAATTTTTTTGTTGCCAATAGCTGGCTATATTTTGTAATAGATAAAAACAAACTCAATGGGATTGAGCTATGGAAGTAATAACTGAAACCCTGTATGTCTCGACGAAAGGAAATTCTGAAGTAATCGATATAACCGGGAAGGTCGAAGAAAAAGTGCATCATCATAAAGTAGAAAACGGCGTGGTCGTTGTCTTCGTTGTTGGTTCGACAGCGTGTATCACTACGACAGAGTATGAGCCTGGATTACGAAAAGATATTCCTGCAGCGCTGGATCGAGTTGCTCCTGAGAATCAGCGGTATCATCATAATGATACCTGGGGAGATGGAAATGGATATTCCCATGTGCGAGCTTCCTTTATTGGACCATCTCTAACAATTCCAATCGTTGGTGGTAAGCTGGCATTGGGTACATGGCAGCAAGTTGTTCTCATTGATTGCGATATTCGTGGAAGAGATCGGAAAATAATTCTTCAGATTATGGGGACATAATAAGTGAAGACATTACGCTTTAAGCAAATCGATGCTTTTACCACAAAAGCATTCAGTGGAAACTATGCAGGCGTAGTTTTCCATGCGGATGGGTTGACGGATGAAGAAATGCAACTGATTGCTCGTGAGGTAAATTTGCCAGAGACAGCTTTTATTCTTCAGCCAACCGTTGACAATGCCGATCTTCGAATTCGCTGGTTTACCCCAACGACAGAAGTTCCTCTTTGTGGACATGCGACGATTGCTGCCTTCTACGGACTTGCAGAAGATTGTGAAGGAGGTATGGGAAAAAATGGTCAACATTATTTTCAACTGCAAACTAAAAGCGGCATCTTACCGGTAATGGTCGAAAAAAATTTTTGCAGTACCGCTGTCGAGTTTGAACTTCCGTGTCCGAAATTTTCCGCTAAACGAAATCAGCCTCGATTACTCTTGAAAGCGCTTGGTATTGCATCACAAGATTGTGAAAAAAGAATTCCAATCGTGAGTGCGTCGTACATCTATATTCCTGTTCGTTCACTGCGTACTCTACAATCGCTTCATCCTGATTTTCGATTATTAGAAAGAATCTTGCGTTCGATGCATGTAGGAGGAGTTTCTGTTTTTACATTTGAAACACTCGAGCGTGCGTCGGCGGTTCATTCACGATTTTTTGCGCCGCATCAGGGAATCAATGAGGATCCAGTTACTGGTTCGGCAAATGGACCGTTAGGAGCGTATATATTCAAGTACGCGCTTCCTGCTGGTTACAACATACCATACCGCACATTACCCGATGGGCGGTTAGAGTTTATTCATGAACAAGGCGATAGCCTCGACCGAGCGGGGAGAGTAAAAGTTCGATTACAAATTCAAGGTTCGACGATTGAGCGCGTTACAATTGTCGGCGAAGCAAAAACAATTATTAATGGAACAATATCAATCTAAATTAGGAGAACTCAATGGGAGTAAAAAACATTATTTTTGCTGTTATCTTTCTGACATCGCTTACTGTATTTGGATTTAGTATCGGTCGTTTAATACGATATCTTAAAATTGGGAAACCGGAAAATCGCTTTGATGCCATTCCGCGTCGTATTGGAATGATGCTGAAGATTGCATTTGCGCAGCTGAAAGTTTTTCGTGAACCAATTCCAGGAATAATGCATGCGTTCATTTTCTGGGGATTCCTTGTATTGCTAACGGCAATTCTTGAAGCAATTCTCGAGGGACTAATTCCTGGACTCAATCTTGCATCGCTTGGGACGGTTTATTCTGTCATTGCTTTTTTCCAGGAATTGTTTGCAATTCTTGTTATTATTGGCGTTGGGATAGCGCTCTACCGTCGAATCATATTGAAGCCAAAGCGACTCGATCGAAGTCGGCATGCGCAAATTGATGCTATTACAATTCTTTGCACTATTCTCTTGATTATGATTGCGATGCTGGGACAATTTGCCGCGCAAAGCGCTCTTGGCGAACCAGTCGAAGGAAGATTCGTTTCGAATCAGTTGCGTGCGATCTTTTTGCCCGCCTCGACTTCCACTATTATTGTTTGGCGTGAAATTTTATGGTGGATGCATATTGTGCTTGTGCTTGGCTTTTTGAATTATCTCCCTTATTCAAAACATCTTCACATCATCACCGCAATTCCAAATGTGTTCTTTAGTTCATTGCAACCTCGAGGCGCATTGAAGCCAATCAATCTTGAGGAAGAAGGAGTTGAAAAATTTGGCGTGTGCGATGTTGAGGATTTAACCTGGAAGCAATTACTCGATGGTTACACCTGCACAGAATGTGGGCGTTGCGTTGAGGCCTGTCCAGCGAATGTCACCGGAAAGCAATTAGCCCCAAGAGCAATTATGATGAATATTCGTAAGCGGCTAGTTGAAAAGGGAAAAGTGTTATTCAATGGTAAAGTTTCCGTGCCTGAAGGAGCAAAGCATCCAAAAGATAAAACGCTTCTCCACGATTACATCACGCCAGAAGAATTGTTTGCCTGCACAACGTGTATGTCTTGCATGCAGGAATGTCCGGTCGATAACGAGCATGTACCTGCAATTGTTGATATGCGTCGGTATTTGGTTTTGATGGAATCCAATTTTCCGCCAGAGGTTCAAGTTGTTTTCCGAAATCTTGAAACGAATTTTAGTCCCTGGGCATTTCCGCCATCGAGTAGAGCTGAATGGGCGGAAGGAATGGAGATTCCTCATATTTCTCAAGCTCAGGACGCTGAGTATCTCTTCTGGGTTGGATGCGCTGGCGCATTCGATGAGCGATATAAAAAGGTAACGAAAACTTTTGCGCAATTGATGAAGAATGCCGGTGTGCGATTTGCAATTTTAGGCGCCGATGAAAAATGTACCGGCGATTCCGCACGACGACTTGGCAATGAGTATCTTGCACAAATGTTAATGAAAGAAAATATTACCACACTTAATTCCTACAATGTCAAAAAGATTGTTACAACTTGTCCTCATTGTTTCAACACTTTAAAGAATGAGTATCCGCAGTTCGGCGGCAATTATGAGGTTATTCATCACACTGCCTTTTTGAAACAGTTGGTCAATGAAGGGAAATTACAGCAGAAGCAGGAAGCGCTGCAAAAGGTTACATACCACGACTCTTGCTACCTCGGTCGCTATAATGATATTTATGATCAACCGCGTGAGTTATTGCAATGGGTAAAAGGTGTAAATCTTGTTGAGATGGAACGCTCACGCTCGAGAGGATTTTGTTGTGGCGCTGGCGGTGGACGAATGTGGATGGAAGAAAAAGAAGGGAAAAGAATCAACGTCGAGCGCACGGAAGAAGCTCTCTCTCTTTCACCAACAACGATTGCGACTGCTTGCCCATTCTGCTTGACTATGTTAGAAGATGGAATAAAAACAAAAGATGTTGCTGAAAAAGTTAAAGTAAAAGATGTTGTAGAAATCATTGCTGAATCGTTGTAGTTAGATTCTTTGAGAATTAGAAAAGGAAAGGGGAGTATAACTCCCCTTTTTTGTGCACCTTGCCAACCACGTCCCTTGACGGTGGCTGAGTAGGACGATAGTCCGTATCGAAGCCACCGGTTACAGAATTTCCCTTTTGTAGAGGGGTAAGGGGTGCGTAACTTCAGCTTTGTGCTTTTCTCTGCGCAATCTGCGTGAAATAATTTTTCATATAGATGCTTGATTATCTTGACAAAGGTTGTTTAATATTTTAACTTTCTTTTAAACAAGGCGGGCAAATAGAAAGTATTACCTCAAACGGTAGAGCGCAGACTCTGGGGGTATTGAGGGAACTGGCTCTAATTAAGAATCCGACACTTTATGAAGCGCTAACAAATGAAATGCGCTTGAGGAATTATTCGCCAAAAACGATAAAAGCATATAAAAGTTGTATACGCTCCTTTGTGCATTTTCTCAAGCCAAAACATCCACGAGAAGCTAATGACGAAGATATCAGGAAATTCTTACTATATCAGATTAACGAGAAGCAGTTATCGTCTGCTACTGTGAATCAAACTTATAATGCTTTAAGATTCTTGAATATAGAATTGTATAAGAAACCACTCAGTATTCGAGATGTTTCTCGTCCAAAGAGAGAGAAAAAATTGCCTGTTGTACTTGATGCTGAAGAAGTGAAAAAGTTGATCGAAGTTACAAATAATATAAAGCATAAGAGTATTTTGATGTTAGCATATTCCTCTGGTATGCGTGTTGGAGAAATAGTGCGTTTGAAGCCTGAGAATATTGACAGCAAGCGCAAGTTGATTCATATTCAAAAGGCGAAGGGTAATAAGGACCGCTATACGATACTTGGAGAAGCGGTATTAGATTGTTTGCGCCAATACTGGAAAGCATATAAACCCAGTGATTGGTTATTTCCCGGGCAAAGGGAAGGTAGACATTTGAGTGAAAATAGTGCGGAGAAGGTCTTTTTACGAGCGGCAAGGTTGGCGGGAATTAAGAAGGATGTATCATTCCATACATTGCGACACACATTTGCGACGCATCTTTTAGAATCGGGAGTTGATTTAAGGACAATACAAGAATTATTAGGTCATGCGAGTTCCAGAACAACTGAGATATATACGCATGTGAGCCAGAAAAGAATAAGCCAAGTGCAGAGCCCTTTAGATCGAATAATGCAGAAGAAAATGGACACAGTATGATTATCATATATATATTGCACAGTAATCACAATATGATTATTTTTAATATACAATTAACAGTAGTAAAAGTGAATAATAAACAAAGTATGTTTTTACAGTAGTTATATGCCATGCCACCACTATTCTATTATTAATAACTTGCAATCGCTTATAAGAATGAGACAACTATGAAAATAAGAGAGATTAAACTAAGAAATTTCAAGCGTTTTACTGAAACTTGTTTTACCGACATCCCTATTACTGCTCGTCTTGTTTTGCTTGTTGGACCAAATGGATGTGGTAAGTCGTCACTCATTGATGCAGTTCATATGTGGCACACTTCTCATTGGGGTGGATGGAATACATGGGATGAAACATATCATCGCAAGCAAATACCTGGTGCAAATCAAAACTGGCAGAACACAGTGTCAATAAATTTCCACGATCCACAACCATTAGATGATAATCAACGTCGAAAAGCTGTATATACACGCTCTGCATACCGAAACGATCCGGAATTCCAACTTGACAGCCTCTCTCGTGTACAACCTGCCGTACAAGAACATAGATTTAGCCGTTTAATTGATAATGATCAAGTAGTTAGTTTGAATTATCGTCGTTTAGTATCACAAGGTTTCGAAGACGTCTACGAGCGAGCTCGCCCAGATCTCACAATAGGAGAATTTCGCGAACTATCTATTGGTGAAATTCGTGATGTAATGCAACGACTCTTCCCTGGACTCATCTTAAACAGTCTCGGCAATCCACTTTCGGCCGGTACTTTTAGATTTGACAAGGGAGATAGTAAGTCATTTCTTTACAAGAATCTTTCAGGGGGTGAAAAAGCTGCATTTGATTTGCTTCTCGATATGGTTATCAAACGCCGTGAATACGATGATACTGCATTTTTTATAGATGAACCAGATGCGCATATGTCTTCAATCCTTCAGAGTAATCTACTTGAAGAGTTGTTTCGTGCAGTTCCACAAACATCACAACTTTGGATTGCTACACATTCAATCGGAATGATGAGAAAGGCTCGTGATTTGGCTAGAGAGAATCCAGACTCAGTAGTTTTTTTGGACTTTGACGGTATAAACTTTGATTTGCCACAGACATTGCGACCCATTCAACCAGATCGACCATTTTGGAAGCGAGCTATGCAAATCGCCCTCGATGAACTTGCTGGATATGTGACCCCTGAAAGAGTTGTGCTTTGTGAAGGTGGACAGCTAGAGGGCGGAGCCGATTTTGATGCACAATGCTATAACGAAATTTTCCAGACTGACTACCCACATGTTGTCTTCTTAGGTGCTGGTAACGCTAACGATATTCAACAAGATCCACGAGGTGTGCAAAGATTACTTACTGCATTGGCGCCAGGAGTACGAATTACGCGAGTAATTGACAGAGACGATAGAACTGACAATGAAATTGAAACGTTACGAGCTCAACAGGTGAGGGTGCTTTCACGACGCACGCTTGAATCATACTTACTGGACGATCTTGTACTGCAGAGCATTTGCAATAATTTTGAACAACCTGAACAGGCACAGCCTCTAATACAAGCGAAAACTGATGCTTTACAAAATAGTGTGGAAGCTGGAGGACCACAAGATGACTTCAAACGTATAGCAGGAGATATATATACGTCTGCAAAAAGATTATTCCCAACCCGTAAACTTGGCAGTGATAAAAGGGCATTCATGCGAGGCATTTGTGCTCCGCTTGTTAGACAAATTCAATCATTGTATCAAGAATTACGCAGGGACGTTTTTGATGAATGATGCATACAAATGGTATCAAACTGGCTTGATGGTGGCACGGCATATAACAAGCGTAACAACGTCGCCCTTATTTAGAAAGATTATTGTGGCTCAACGCTTCCGCTCACTGAATTTAGTTTTTATGAGTTCGCTCCAGCGTTGCGTTGTTACGCCAACCGTTATGCACCATTGTGGATGATTCTCTACAATATGAGTGATATCTTAAAATTGACATCCGAACGATTAACTCTGCGACCAATTACACTAGGTGATTCTAATGAAATTTTCTACTATCGTTCAGATTCAGAAACAAATAAATATCAGGGATGGATTCCACAAAGAATAGAAGAGGTTATCGAATTCATACAAAACAAAGTGTCTCCAATCATTGATAAAAATGGAACTTGGTACCAATTAGTTATCACTCTAAACCAAAATGGAAAAATAATCGGAGACGTTGGATTACACTTCTTTGACAATGAAAATAAACAAGTAGAACTCGGTTGTACTTTGAGTAAGGATTACCAAGGAAAAGGTTATGCGACAGAAGCAATAACCAATGTCTTAGATTATCTCTTCAATACGCTGGAAAAACATCGAATTATTGCATCCATTGACCCAAGAAATAAAAACTCAATAAGACTATTCCAGAGGCTCAAATTCCGTAAAGAAGCCCATTTTAAAGAAAGCATTTTGATTAAGAATAAATGGATGGACGACGTAATCTATGCCATATTAAGATGCGAATGGTCAGTTAAGAGTTAAACAACGGTGCATAACAGGTCGGTATATGCAATTGGCGCTCCGCACCGCGAGAGCTTTCTGGCTAAAGAAGATCGTTAAGTGGTCAGCGGTGCGGCCTGCCCCGGCTCCCGCCGGGGTCTCCCTCCTGGTGTCACGGTTTTTACCAACGCGAGAATTAAGTAATAGCAATCATAACACTGAATCGCACCACGAGTGCAAAAACACGCGCCACCGCGACTCTGCGCCAACTGCACATACCGCCGAACGTTATGCACAATTCAAAAAGACACAAAACACACAATAAATGGACAAAGTAAGCATTCAAGACAAGTTAAATTTGATTAAAGATTATTGGAAGCCAATAATTGTGGGAGAATTGAATAATCAGCATGTTAAGTTGGTTAAAGTTAAGGGTAAATTCACCATGCATCACCATGATAACGAAGATGAATTCTTTTTAGTTATTAAAGGCCTTTTAAAAATGGACTATGGTGATAAAATTGTAGAGATTAATGAAGGTGAATTTATTATTGTTCCTAGGGGTATAGACCATAGACCAATTGCTGATTCAGAAGTTCATATTCTTTTATTCGAGCCAAATACAACACTAAATACTGGTAATATAAGGAATGAATTTACTGTAGATTCACCAGAGAAAAAGTAAATGAACTGTGCATAACATGCGGTCATACGCAATGAGGGGTGCTGTGCCTGTTTTGTTTACATCTCATTAAATAAACATTACTGTAACTCGACAAGTTAACGCTCTGAATCCCGCACTGCGCATACCGCCGAACGTTGTGCCCAATTTTGACACTGCTGAACTCAACTAAAATTTTAAAATATGAAGACACAATTTGAACAAAATGAACTTGACAGAATGAGAAATGACCCAGATAATTATAAATGGGGCTTTTTCTACTATAATCATAAAGATCCTAGATTTTTAGTGCCAAGGAAAACAGGAATAGGTTTGTCGCCTAACTTCGCTAATCCATATTCTTATTTGGTTATTTTAGGAATCATCATTTTTGCCATCATTATAGGAAATATTTAAACATAAAAAATGAAAAAGACAATCTTTCTTCTCAACTTAATTTTATTTTGTGGATTAATATATTCACAAGAAACAAAAGATTCCTTTCAATCTTGCGATTTAAGTATCGAGGTTGAAGCTGGAAAAATATTTGGTACACTGTTGATTCCTAATACAACAACCCCCGTTCCAATTGCATTGATAATTTCAGGTTCAGGGCCAACGGACAGAGATGGTAATCAGACGAATATGAAAAATAATAGTCTGCGATACCTAGCTGAAATTTTGACAAAAAATGGTATCGCTACTTTAAGGTATGATAAACGCTTAATAGGTCAGAGTAAAACAGGGCAAAGCGAAAGCGAAATAAGATTTGAGGATTATATTAGTGATGCTAAAAAATGGATTTCAACCTTAAAAAAAGATTCAAGATTCTCAAAAATTATAGTAATAGGTCATAGTGAAGGTTCATTAATTGGGATGATTGCCGCTTATGATTCCAAGGCAGATATGTTTATCTCTATAGCTGGTGTATCCAAGTCTGCTGACCAGATAATTTTAGAACAAACAAAAGGATTACCGACGGATTTGTACAATGAGACAATTAATGTTCTTGATAGCCTGAGAAATGGTAAGACAGTCAGTAATGTCAATCCAAATTTAGCAATGTTATTCAGACCAAGTGTTCAACCTTATATGATTAGTTGGATAAAGTTCGATCCATCCAAAGAGATTCAAAAATTAGAAATACCTGTCTTGATAATTCAGGGTACAACTGATATTCAAGTCAGTGTTGATAATGCCAGGGAATTGGCATCTTCAAATAATCAAGCAGAAATGAAAGTTATAGAGAATATGAATCATATACTGAAAATTTCAGAGATGGATAGAAATAAAAATATTGCAACATATATGAATCCTGATCTACCTATATCAGATGACTTAACTAAAACAATTACAAACTTTATAAATGAAAAAATAAAAAATGGGCACAACACACAATATAGCCAATAAGGGTTTCAGTGGTATGCGAAGGTTTGTAACCCGCTTCAACTTTTCGTGTACCTTGATAGGGAATCACCCGCAATCCATTGCTATCTAAACTGCAAACGCTATGGCAGTTAATGTTTAGATATTGGTGTGCCTGCCTCTGAACTTCAAAGAAAAAGTACAAAAATTGTAACACAAGGCAGAGTTGATTTATCTGGCGCTTATCCAACCATCTCTACAGGTGAGTTCATCTGTTTATAGAATAATTTATACAATGTTCCGATTCTTTCTTAAGAACTGTATTAGAATTGTATTGAAGAGTTCGGAATTTTCGAGATTACTCATATGTGCAGAATCAGGGAGGATGTGAAATTCTGAATCTCGAATTGCTTGATGCATTGATTCCATAAGTTTAGGCGATGCAAGCGTATCGTGGTAACCTGCAATGAGAAGTGTAGGAATTGAAATTTTTGGCAAAAGCTCAGTTGTATCAGTTCGGCTTGCGAGTGCAAGTTGACAGCCGCAGAGTCCCAATGGAGATGAGTTTAAGATAATTCTCTCGATTGCAGCGATAATTTCTGGATTTGATTGATGAGTTGTCGGTGAAAATATACCTTGAATAAATTCTTGTGCAAAAACTTTAACTCCTTGTTCCTTCACTTGTTTTATTTTGTTGGCTCGATTGATTTTTGCTTCATTTGAATCTGCCTCGCTTTTTGTGTTGCAAAGAATCAGTCCACTGATGCGATCTGGATTCCGTTGAAGCGCTCGTTGAGCTATGTAACCGCCCATCGAGAGTCCACAAAGGATTGCTTGCTCTATGTGGAGATAGTCCATAAGCTCAAATAAGTCATCAACAAAAAATTCTATTGTGAACTGTCCATCGAGCACATCGCTTTTGCCAAGCCCTCGAATATCGTAAGTAATAGCTCTTATAGATTCTGGAAGAGCATTCAGTTGCGGTTTCCACATTTCACTGCTAAATGGAAATCCATGGATAAATATGAGCGGCGTACCTTTTGCAGAACCTTGCTCATTGTAATAAATCCGAAGTGAACGAAGTTGCGCTATCATATTCATTTCTCTTCAAAGTAGTTGAAACTATCTAAGAGCATCTCGAAATTTTTCTTCTATCCAATAGATAAAAAATATAAAATGAAATCGTACTCGATTGCATTTCTATCGTTGTTCGATAGGGATATATTGGCGTTCGTTGTATCCGAGATAAATTTGGCGAGGGCGAGCAATCTTTTGCTCAGGATCGGTTATATTTTCATGCCATTGGGAAAGCCAGCCAATCATTCTACC
>DAOOUW010000018.1:0-16429 GCA_035390885.1 Bacteroidota bacterium
TTGCGATATATAATCGATGAAGGTGTTTATGTTGAAAATCCAATATCCATCAATCTCTTCAAAGAATTTGTCCTTGATTTCTGTATCAGAAAGTAAAAGTTTAACCAGGTCGTGGTCAATCTTCCACGCCCGATCCTGTACAGCGGCAATGACGAGCTCACCCTCATCGTCCACAAAACGTGCATCGGTTTTAAGCAGATTTATTAGTTTTGTATTGAATGACATCGATTACTCCTGTGTTTAGGTACTCTAAAATTACATACATATTAGTGTACTGAACTTGCAGTATAATTACCATAGGTTTGAGACAGATAATATTAATTTGCTAAATCTAGCCAGACTACCAAATCCAACATATCGTTGACGATTTCTTTGCCTGTCAATACTTCGCCGAATTGAGCAACACGCTGTTTCGATTTTACCTGAGTTGCCATTGTTTTTGTTCCATTTATTTCGATGAGGATAATTGCCAGCTCATAAGAAACCCTATTCAAAAATAATAAAAATGTCAATCACTTGTGATAGCGTGTCAATTCTTTTACAAACGTGTGAACCCGTAGGTAAAATACAAACTTTAGGTGGGAGTTAAGAAGCGTGTGGTAATGTTTTGATTTAGCTGATGAAACCTGACATTACCACACGTTTTTTATTTTCGTTTTTTCTTCTTAGCTGTGTTCGGTTGAGCTTTCTTAGCCTGAGGTTTCTTGTTATTTTTCTTAATCTCTTTCGTCATCTTTGCTTTTTTTTTAGCCTGCGGAACTTCGTTAGGGCGGGATTGTTCCTTCCTGGGATTTTTTTTCTCTTCAACTTCTTCTTTCTCTTCGTCAAAGAGTGTTGCCTGGGAAGATAGTTTTGGTTCGGCGTCTTTCGCCTTTCCATTCTCAACGGACGCTAACTGCTTCTCTTCTTCATCTTCCGCAACAACCGCCGCAACATCGGCAATGGCGTCTCCTTCGTTAAGACGAATGAGACGCACGCCCTGCGTATTACGTCCAGCAATACGAATATCCGAAGCATGCTGACGAATAATCATTCCATTGATCGTTACCACAACAATATCGTCGGTATCTACAACTTCCTTGATTGCCACCATAGCGCCAGTCTTATCGGAAATCTTCACCGTAATAATTCCCTTTCCTCCACGATGACTAATCCGATATTCGCTCTCTTCACTCCGCTTTCCGAATCCTTTCTCTGTTGCAATCAGCACTGTTGTTCCTTTACGTCGGAGATTGACAGCGCCAATGACTCTGTCGGATTTTCTCAGGTTGATTCCTCGAACGCCCGCCGCTGAACGACCCATCGGACGAATTTCACCTTCGTGGAATCGAATCGCCATTCCTTCCCGCGTTCCGAGAATGATATCCTGCGTACCATCGGTAAGTTTCGCATCGACAAGGCGATCACTCGCTTTCAAATTCGCAGCGACAATTCCATTCCGTCTCGGATTGCTAAACTCGGAGAGCAAAACTTTTTTGACGATTCCTTGTTCAGTAACCATGAAAACAAAATGTTTGTCATCGAATTCCTTAACAGCAATGAACGACGCAATTTTTTCCTGTGGATCTTTTGTAATAAGATTGTTAATGGACTTCCCTTTTGCAGTTCGTCCACCTTCTGGAATTTCAAAAACTTTGAGCCAGTAACAGCGTCCCTGATCAGTAAAGATAAGGATATAATCGTGCGTGCTGGCGATGAACATGTGTTCTACAAAGTCATCTTCACGAGTCGCCGCGCCTGTTACTCCTTTGCCTCCTCTCGACTGCCTCCGATAACCAGAGACGGGGAATCGCTTGATGTAACCGCTGTGACTGATTGTAATAACGACATCTTCCTCCGCAATCATATCTTCGATGCTAAATTCTTCCGCCTTGTAGACAATTTCAGTGCGGCGGTCATCGCCATATTTTTCCTTTAGCTCTCGCAACTCATCTTCGATAATCTTCATCTGCAATTGCTTGTTCTTGAGAATTGCCCTTAGTTTTTCGATGAGTTGAATTGTTGCACGGTATTCTTCTTCAATCTTCTTTCGCTCTAATCCAGTCAGTCGTTGGAGACGCATATCGAGAATGGCTTTCGCTTGAATTTCAGAAAGTTTGAACTTCCTCATCAATCCATTCTTTGCCGTCTCGACATCTTTCGACTTCTTGATGAGCTCGATGACTTCGTCAATATTGTCGAGTGCGATAATATAGCCTTCGAGGATGTGAGCTCGTTTCTCCGCTTCATCGAGTTCGAACTTCGTTCGCCGCACAACAACTTCATTCCGATGTTCAATGAAGCGCCGAATGATATCGCGCAGTTGTAAAATTTGCGGTCTTCCATCGACGAGTGCAAGCATAATAACGCCAAAAGTCGTCTGCATCTGCGTATGCTTGTAGAGATTATTGAGCACAACTTCTGCATTGGCTTCGCGCTTTAATTCAATTACAACTCTTAAGCCATCTCTATCGGATTCATCGCGCACATCGGAGATGTCTTCGATCTTCTTGTCCGAAACTAAATCGACAATTTTTTCGATGAGCGCTGCTTTGTTCACTTGATACGGTAGCTCTGTTACAATAATTCTCTGCCGATCGTTCTTTCCGGTTTCAATATTTGCACGCGCTCGAACTAAAATTCGTCCGCGTCCAGTTGTGTACGCTTCCTTGACGCCGCCGTAACCATAAATAATTCCGCCGGTTGGAAAATCTGGAGCAGGAAGAAACTTGAGCAATTTTTCATTTGAAATATTATTATCCTTGATATAGGCTACGCAAGCATCAACAACTTCTCGAAGATTATGCGGCGGAATGTTTGTAGCCATGCCAACAGCAATTCCACTTGCGCCGTTGCAGAGCAAATTCGGAAATAGCGACGGCAACACCGATGGCTCCTGAAGCGTTTCATCAAAGTTCGGAACAAAGTCAACGGTATTCTTCTCAAGGTCTCGAAGCATTTCTTCTGCAACACGCGTGAGGCGAGCTTCCGTATAACGCATTGCAGCAGGAGAATCGCCATCAACCGAACCAAAGTTTCCCTGTCCATCGACAAGGAGGTATCGCATCGAAAAATCCTGAGCCATGCGAACCATCGTATCGTACACTGCCATATCGCCGTGCGGATGGTACTTACCTAGAACTTCTCCAACGATACGCGCGCTCTTTTTATACGGCTTATTACTTGCTAATCCAAGTTCGTGCATTCCAAAAAGAACACGACGATGAACCGGCTTTAGACCATCACGAACATCCGGTAATGCACGCGCAACTATGACCGACATCGAATAATCGATGTACGATCCTTTCATTTCATCTTCAACATCAACTGGAATAATTTTTTCACTCTGTATTGCCATAGGAGATATTTATCGTAATTAGTTATACATCCAAATTTCGAACGTACTTCGCGTTCTTTTCTATAAATTCTCGACGAGGTTCAACCTCGTCTCCCATTAAAATTGAGAATGTACGGTCGGCGTCTGCAGCATTTTCGATTGTTACTTGCAAAATTGTGCGGGTTTCAGGATTCATGGTTGTAGCCCACAACTGCTCAGGATTCATTTCGCCTAATCCTTTGAATCGAGAAATAGCAATTCCGCCTTCCTTTATAATTTCACCTTCCTCTGTAACAGAAGAAGGCTCTTCATCTTCCACCTCGATTTTTTTCTTGTCGCTCCTTAACCGTTTGACAATTTCCTCCCGCTCTTCATCGTCGTACGCATAAAATTCTTGCTTTCCTTTTTTGATTTTGTAGAGCGGCGGCTGAGCGATGTAGAGATGTCCTAATTCGATAATTTCTTTCATGTATCGGAAGAAGAGCGTAAGAAGAAGCGTACGAATATGCGATCCATCGACGTCAGCATCCGCCATAAGAATGACTTTGCCGTAACGAATTTTTTGTGGATCGAATTCCTCGCCGACGCCAGCCCCAATCGCTGTAAAGATTGCACGGATTTCTTCATTCTCTAATATTTTATGAAGACGAGCTTTTTCGACATTTAAAATTTTACCTCGTAATGGAAGAATTGCCTGAAAGCGGCGATCGCGCCCTTGCTTTGCGCTTCCACCTGCAGAATCTCCCTCAACAATAAAGAGCTCGCAATGCTCCGGGTCGTTGATGGAACAATCGGCAAGTTTCCCCGGTAAGCCCCCAGAATCGAATGCATTTTTGCGGCGTGTAATATCTCGCGCTTTTCGTGCTGCTTCTCGCGCTTCTGCCGCACGGAGAGATTTTTCTATGATGCGCTTTCCATCTGCAGAGTTTTCTTCTAACCAATCGGAAAGTTGCTGCCCAAAAATGGACTCGACGATGCTCTTAATTTCACTGTTCCCTAATTTTGTTTTCGTTTGCCCTTCAAATTGGGGCTCCGGTACCTTTACGCTGATAACAGCGGTAAGCCCTTCTCGAAAATCATCTCCAGTCAATTGAACGGAATCATCTTTTACAAGTCCGTTCTTTGATGCAAAATTATTCAAGGTTCGCGTCAATGCTGAACGAAAACCAACAAGGTGAGTTCCTCCTTCTATCGTGTTAATATTATTGACATACGAAAATACGTTTTCATTGTATTGATCGTTATATTGAAAGGCTACTTCAACTTCAACGATTCTTTCATTTTCATCCTGACCAGTACCATGAGCATACATTACTTTTTTCATAATCGAATGTCTCGTCGCATCGATGTACTTCACAAACTCAACAAGTCCACCCTTAAAGTGGTATTCTTCTTCCTGTTTCGTTTTTCCACGAGCATCGCGGATTCGAAGCGCTACATCCGGATTCAGGAACGCTAATTCCCGCAGACGTTCGGCAAGCGTCTCAAACTTAAAATTTCTGTTCTTGAAAATCGTTCCATCAGGCATGAAGGTTGTTTTTGTTCCAGTTCTCTTTCGTTCCACCTTGCCTATAACTTTTACTGGAGCAACTGGTTCTCCTCGCTTGTACTTTTGATAAAATACCTTCCCATCCCGACAAACCTCTACTTCCAACCACTCGCTCAATGCATTGACAACCGAGACGCCAACGCCGTGAAGTCCACCTGATACTTTGTATGAGTTCTTATCAAATTTTCCGCCGGCATGGAGAACCGTCATCACAACTTCCAGCGCTGAACGCTTCTCTTCCGGATGAATGTCCGTTGGAATTCCACGACCATCATCCTCGACGGTTACTGAGCCATCAGGATTTATCGTAACATCAATATTTTTGCAGAAACCTGCTAAGGCTTCGTCGATAGAGTTATCCACAACTTCGTACACCAGGTGATGTAACCCTCGTGTGCTGACATCTCCGATGTACATTGCGGGCCTTCGGCGCACCGCCTCGAGTCCTTTTAGAACAGTAATATCATCGGCAGTGTAATCCGATGTGCCATTTTGTTCTATTTTACTACGATTATCTTTTGCCACAGTACTTTTACCTTTTTATTTTTTACTGAAATCTAATATCGAGCACAATGGAAGTTCCTATTGTGCTATTAAGCTTATTGATAATATCTTTCTTCTGTAGCGTGAGTTCATTCCGCCACGTACTTGTACGAACTCGAACAACCAGAACGCCTTTAGTGATGCGTACTGGTACGGCTTCTTCGGCAATTCTCTTTCCAACACATTCTTCCCATCGGGTAATTGCTTCATATTCATAAAGCTTCTTATCAATTCCCAATTCTCCAGTAAGTTCCTTAAGCGCCTCGCCAAGCGTTTTAATTGATGGAGATTTTCGCCGGTACCGAGACATTGCAGATTCCTCCTTCTTCAATCTCAACTATTTGCCAATTTTCTGTAGAATTAAGAACCTGTGGAAAAATTCCTTTATCAGTTGATGTAAGAAAATATTGTCCAGCTGTAGTAACATACTCCAGCAACCGTTCTGCACGATGTGCATCGAGCTCGCTCAAAATATCATCGAGAAGTAATAATGGCGTTTCTTTCTGTCGTTCACGGATGTATTCAAACTCCGCCATCTTCAATGCGACTAAAAATGTTTTATGCTGCCCCTGCGAAGCATAGGTTCGTAGCTCGAGTCCATTAATGGAAAATTTAAATTCATCTCGATGTGGACCAACCAGCGAATATCCTGTTTGATGCTCTTCTCTAACGCGCCGGTGTAATTCTTTTGCGTAACATTCTTCAATATCCTGTAACGTAAATCCATGCTCAATCAATACGGATGATTCATATCGAATTGACGGAAGTTCGTTGTTTCCAGTTAGTTTCTCGTATGCCGCAACCACTTGAGGCGTAAGTTCTTCAACAAACTCTGAACGTTTCTGAGTAATGGCAGAACCAGTTTTAATCAAGAACTCATTCCAAGGCTCTAACTCTGACTCATGAAACATACCTGTTTCTTTTCCATGGAAAAGTATTCTATTTCGCTGCCTAACTACTCGGCGATATTCAAGGAGTTGTTCAAGATATGAACGATGAGTTTGTGAGAGTGCAAGATCAACGAAAACACGCCGATCGTTTGGGCTACCAAAAGTGATCGCACTATGCTCCGGGGAAACAATTACAACAGGAAATTGTCCAATTGCTTTCGAGGCTTGTTCAACTTTTGTATGATTGATGATGTACGTTTTTGTGCCTATTTCTTTGTTGTACTCGACTGATACGCTATAGGTTGTACCATAATCTGATTCCATTATTCCGGAAATAGAGAATCTATTGTTCCCAATTTTTGTAGTAACACCGTCATTGGCGGCATAAAAACTTTTTGTAAGGCATAGGTACGAAATTGCTTCGAGGAGATTTGTCTTTCCAGCTCCGTTCTTTCCTGTAAAAACATTTCCACCTCGTGCGCATGCAAGCCTTGAATGATTGTGATTTCGGAATGTTTCAACAATAATTTCTAACAAACGCAAGTAAACTCCTTTACACTAACAACACGATAGCCCCATCCATTCGGAGTGGGGCTATCCATAAAACTTAATTTTCGTAAGCATTATGTGTTTAATCGCATTGGCATGACAAGCATAAGAACATCTTCATTCGGCTTACGCTCGGCTGGAGAAATAATGGCTGCTCTTACTGGAGTGCTGAATAACATTTCAACGTTCTCAGAATCGATGTGTGTGAGAACATCCTCTACATATTTTGCATTGAATCCAATTTCTAACTCATCATTATTATATGTACAAGGTATTTTTTCTCGTGCTTCACCGCCAAAATCTGCGTCTTCTGCTGCAATCTTTATTTCATTCTTCGAAAGGGAAAACCGAACTTGATGTGTTGTAGAATTGGAATACAACCCAACTCTTCGCACAGATGCAATTAAGGTTTCACGATTTACAACTAGTTTCTTATCATTGTCCAGAGGAATCACTGTTTCATAGTTTGGATAAGTTTCTTCAATGAGACGCGACGTCAATGTAAAATTATCAAAAGTAAATTTAATATGAGTTGAATCAACAGAAATTTTATTTTCCTCCTCTTCAGCCGCTTTCACAACAAGTTGGAGCGCTTTTGCAGGAATGATAATATCTTTGTGTTCTTTTGCTCCTGCTACATTACTGTAGATAACACGCACAAGGCGATGTCCGTCTGTGGCAATCGCTCTAATCTCTTCTTCTTTGAGCTGAAGAAGCAAACCAGTCATTGCAGGACGAAGTTCATCGGTACTCACTGAAAAAATTGTTCTGTTAATCATTCCTCCTAAGAGTGAAGCGGAAAGAACTATTTCAGCCTCTCCTTTGAAATCAGGCGTCGCAGGATATTCCTCGCCAGCTTCTCCTATCAAATTATATTCGCCGCTCTCTGTAATCATTTTAATCTTTTTAGAGGTTTCATCGGAGGAAAATAGAATTTCAATTTCAGGAAGCGCGCGAATCGTATCCATAAATCTGCGGGCGGGCACGGCAATAATCCCATCTTCACTGCCATTGACATTCATTTCCGCTGACATAGACATTTCTAAGTCAGTTGCAAGTAACCGAAGATTATTTCCTTGCAATGTAAAAAGGATATGTTCCAGAATTGGGAGTGTAGATTTGGTTGGAATGACGCCGCTAATTTTATTGAGCGCTTTTTGTATTTCGGAACTTTTTATTGTGAATTTCATTCTGCCTTCTCCTTTGGAGGTACATTAGTTTTCAATTGAAATTTACGAAAAAATCGAGGTATAAACAAGCTGAAGATAACGACTTTAATTAGATTGCGAGGAGATCCCATAATATTAGTACTAGAGAATTTAAATAATATGATTAATAATAATAATGTGAATACTGTGGACAACTTAGAATCTAAATAAAATATTCTTTAGTAATTAGAAATAATAAACATAGATAGATTGTTGAATATTTGTTGATAATATTGCTTTTATTCACATCCCTGTAACAACGTAAAAGAAAGAAGCTTGAATGAAAAATTTATCAACTTCAAAAGAACAAATTATCACATTACAATAAACAAGATATTCACAAGTACCAAACGACTTTTTCTATGATTGTAATTCAATTATTTTTCGGAGAGCGTCAATACGCTGTTTCTGATTTTCATCTTTCCGTATTAGTTCCTCAACAGTCTGGCAGGCATGGATTACAGTGCTGTGATCTCTACCCCCAAAGTGCAACCCAATTGTTTTGAGCGATGAGTGCGTTAATTCTTTTGCGAGATACATCGCAGTCTGACGAGGCATCACAATTTCCTGTCGTCTTGATTTTCCTCGAAGTAAATCGACAGGCACATCGAAGTACTTTCCAACAGCTAACTGAATTTGCTCGATTGTGAGAGGAGTTCGAACTGTTTGCACGACAACACGCAAGACATCTCTCGCCAGGTCAAGGTTGATTTCCCTGTTTTCCAGTGATGCGTGCGCAAGCAAACTCACTAAACATCCTTCCAATTCTCTAATATTATTCGTTACGTTTGTTGCAATAAACTCTATAATGTCCTGAGGAAAGTCAATCTGATTCTCTTCGCTCTTTTTCTGAAGAATTGCTATGCGTGTCTCTAAATCTGGCGGTTGGATATCAGCGGTTAATCCACATTGAAATCGAGAAATCAAACGTTCATCGAGTCCTTTGAGTTCTTTTGGGGAAACATCAGAGGAGAGTACAATCTGTTTGCCTAATTGATAGAGTGCATTAAAGGTATGGAAAAAATTATCTTGCGTTTTTTCTTTTCCAGCAAAGAATTGAATATCATCAACAATCAGTAAATCGATACTTCGGTAAAGGAGAGAAAAGTCATTCATTTTATCAGTTTGAACAGCTTCGATAAAATCAATTGTGAACTTTTCACTTGAGATGTAGAGAATACGTTTTGCCTTTCCATTAGCTTCGGAATGATTTCCGAGTGCATGCAAAAGATGAGTCTTCCCTAAACCAGTGCCGCCATAAATTACAAGCGGATTAAAAGACGTTCCGCCAGGGTTATTTGCTACTGCGAGAGCTGCTGCACGCGCAAGTTGATTGCAATCCCCTTTAATGAAATTGTCGAAAGTATATCGTGGATTTAAATTGCTTTTGATAGAGTGTACATTTTCTGTTCTCAGCACGGTATGAGGAGAAAATGGGGTTCGAGATGTATCGATGTGCAATGGTGGTACGCTATGATTTTGTTCTGGTTTATTTTCCACAAGTGAGGCATCGTCTGGCTGAATAAGATAAAAGAGTTTAGCTTCTTCCCCTAAAACAGATTGAATAGTTTTTTGAATTAAAGAGTTGTAGTGCTCTTCTACCCAGTCGTAGAAAAATTGGCTTGGCACCTGTACAGTTAATTCGTTTCCCACCAATCCAACTGGTTCAATTGGTTGAAACCATGTTTTAAAACTTAATGTTGAGATGTTTTCTTTGATGATGGCTAAACAGGAATCCCATGCCTTTTGAGCGGCAAGAGATTCATTATTGTTGAAAGTATCGATATTATTGGTTTGTGCAACGAAAGTCATAAATCAACCCCAAAGTAACAAGTTATCCACATTTTTATTCACAACATGTTAAATGGAAAAACAACCTTCAGATAGAACTAAAAATCTTACAATAAAACCCTCACCAAAACTCGTCAAAAATCAAAATAAAACAATAAAACAACAACTTATCCACATATAAACAATTGTTGATATTCTTTCCAACGACTCCCCTCTTTTTGCGATAGAATAATCCACAACTTATCAACACCATAGAACTCTACTACTTTGAGCGGATTATTATAACACCATTGTATTAAGAATGCAATAGAAAAAATTACAAAAATTTATCTTTATCTTAATACCTAAAAATTTTTGAGTGAAGGATGAAAAATACTGAATCAGAAGTGCATTTTTCTTCGAGGCGTGAACGCAAAGGTATGATTATGTATAAAGAAAATTTGCATTGAGCTTTTTGATAGAAGGTAAAGTCTTACATCTTGCTATCAAACAGCGGTAATATCCTTGTGTACGCTCAAATATTTTCGTAGATTACTAAGAAAAAATGGACAGATGAATCTAAAGGATAACAAATGAAGAGAACATATCAACCACACAGAGTGAAGCGGAAAAATACACATGGATTTCGAGCGCGAATGGCGTCGAACACAGGAAGAAAAGTGCTCAGCAGCAGACGTAAAAAGGGGCGTAAAAAGCTCACAGTGAGTGACGAACGATAAACACAATGAAAATCAGCAGCGCTCATATAAGCTGCGGAAAAATGAAATTCTCCGTGGATATAATACATTTTCAGAAGTCTTTTCTCACGGAAATAGTTTCGAAGCGCGTGCCATCAGAATGTTTGTTCTTGGGCACAAGGATAAAGAGTCAGCGGTAATGGCGGGATTTGCGGTGTCTCGTTCTGTACGCCGTGCAGTTGACCGTAATCGTGCAAAACGGTTACTGAGAGAAGCGTATCGACATTATAAACACCTCCTCTGGAATGTTGCAAAAGAAAATAAGTTATCTCTTTCAATAGTATTTGTCGTGAAGTCGTCGAATATAGAACAACTTTCTCTCCGTACCATTGAAGACGATATGAAAGTTCTTTTCAAAAAGATTTCAACTCAACACTTTGTAGTATGAAGTACTTATTGTCTCGTTTAATTAAATTATATCAGCGGTTCCTCTCCCCGATGATCCCTTTCAATCAATGCCGGTTCTATCCGACTTGCTCTCAGTATACGCTGGAAGCAATCGAAAAATGGGGCGCTTTCAAGGGAATGTGGTTAGGAACCAAACGAATAGCGCGGTGTCATCCGTTTTCACGTCATAGCGGTTATGACCCTGTTCCATAATTATTGAGGATACGAATGAACTATGGATAGAAACTCAACCATTGGAATGATTTTAATATTTATTCTCCTTGTTGTCTGGATGATGTGGAATTCTCCCACTCCTCCACAGCATAAAGAATCTCCTTCCCAAACGCAGGCAACCCCAGATACCGTTGTTAAAGCAGCCCCGCCACAACCCCGTGTACAGGAAAAAATTGCCGAGCCCAAAAAAGAAACCAATTATGGAAAATTTTTCGCCAACCGTTCTACAGGCGTTGAAAAAATTATTACCATTGAAACAAATGAAATTCGAGCCGAGGTAACAAGTCGCGGTGGAAAGATACGCCGCTGGCAACTGAAGCGCTATTCCATGTGGGATGGCGATCCAGTGCAACTTGTGAACTACAATAGCTCAGGGGATTTCAATGTTCTCTTTACTACAAAGGATGGCAAGGTTATCAATACGAGCGACCTCTATTTCGATACCGACGTTGTCAATCCGCATATTGTCGTAAACGACAATTTTGAATTTGAAATATCTTTTCGCCTCCCTGCCTCGAATGGCGGTATGCTGATTAAGACGATGAAGTTTAAGAATGGCGCCTACGGATGCGATGTTACCATTTCATTCGTTCATATGGACGACGTTATTGCAAACTATCAGTATGAAGTAACGTGGGACAACGGAATTTGGTACTGCGAACAGAATAGCGTTGATGAAGCAAGTTTTGGCGCTGCCTTTGCCTATGCTGGAGATGAATTGACCGAAGTCGATGCTGCAAAGCCCGGCGTCAAAGTGCAAAAGGAAATGGGTGGAAACGTCGATTGGGTTGCTATTCGGAATAAATATTTTGCCGTTGCAATTATTCCGATATCCTCTCAAACCGATGGAGCGTACCTTGAGGGAATTCGCACGCCAATGCCAAATCAAGGCGTATTTGAAACATACAGCGTTTCCGTTAAAATGCCTTTTAAGGGACAATCGCAAGAAGAAACAACCTTCAAACTTTTTGCTGGACCTCTTGACCACGGTGTGCTTTCAGCGTACGAAAAAAATCTTCAGCAACTCATGCGACTCGGCTGGGCATGGCTCATTCGCCCAATTTCTGAATACATTATGCTGCCGTTATTCAAATTCATTCATACTATTATTCCAAACTGGGGACTCGTCATCGTTGTTTTCTCACTCATTATTAAAATTGCTCTCCATCCCTTATCAAAAAGTAGTATGGAATCGATGAAGAAGATGCAGAAGCTTCAGCCAATGATGAAGGAAATTCAGGAAAAATATAAAGATGATCCACAGCGAATGAATCAAGCTGTGTTGAATCTTTACAAAGAATACGGCGTGAATCCAGCGGGGGGGTGTCTGCCGCTGTTGATTCAATTGCCAATTATGTACGCTCTCTATGCTGTCTTCCGTGGTGCAATTGAATTGCGACAGGCAAAATTTGTCTGGTGGATCAAAGATTTATCCGTCCCCGATGTTATTGCACGGTTGCCATTCCGTATTCCATTGATTGGAATTCAGGATATTAGCGGCATTGCGTTATTGATGGGTGTATCAATGTTTATCCAACAAAAAATGACCATTACCGATCCTCGCCAGAAATCAATGGTATGGTTAATGCCAATTCTTATGACAATTCTTTTCAATGGATTCCCGTCAGGATTAAATTTATACTATGCAGTGTTCAATATCCTTGCCATTATCCAGCAGCTTTTTGTCAACAAGAAACATGACGATCAGCCGTTACGAAAAGTCGAGCCGAAGAAGAAAAAGAGCAAAGGCATTCTCAGAAATGTTCCAACCCTCCCAAAGTACAAATAAGCGATAACAAAATATTTTTCATAATGACGGGATAAGTCAACAAAAGGCTTATCCCGTTTTTGTTTTTGAATATTGTATGCGTTGTATGTGTTTTGTACATTCAGTATGAGTAAGATATGATTTTGAATGATAGTGAAGATACAATTGTTGCACTGGCAACTCCGGCGGGAGAAGGCGCAATCGCAGTGATTCGATTGAGCGGACCGCAAGCAATTCCAATTGCGGAGAAACATTTTAGAGGGAGGAAATTACTTTCCTCTCAATCGTCCCACACAGTTCAGTTCGGAAAAATTATTGGCGGTTCGAATGAAGTATTAGATGAAGTTGTTTGTACAGTTTTCCGAGCGCCGCATTCCTATACTGGCGAGGATGTTATCGAGATTAGCTGTCACGGCGGTTTACTTGTTACTCGTCAGATTCTTGATGCGTTGACTCGTTCGGGTGCAAGACTTGCTCAGCCTGGTGAATTTACCAAACGTGCATTCCTCAACGGCAAAATGGATCTTTCTCAAGCGGAAGCGGTAGCAGATCTTATTCAAGCTCAATCTGGAAAGGCTCATAAATCCTCGATTGATCAGCTTAGTGGAAAACTATCGAAGGAAATTCGAAAGCTTCGGGATGAGCTTGCGGAATCTTTGCGAATGCTGGAGCTTGAATTGGATTTTGTCGAAGAAGACATTCAATTTGTCGACCGAGCTTCCATCCACGAACGAATTCAAACGGTGATCAAAAGAGCGGAGGAATTGATTCTTACTTACAATGTTGGAAAAGTGTATCGAGAAGGTGTAAAAGTTGCAATCATTGGCGAGCCGAATGTTGGCAAATCGAGTTTGCTGAATGCTCTTCTGAATCAGGATCGCGCTATTGTTACTCATATTCCAGGAACAACGCGCGATTTTATCGAAGAGTCTATTATCATCGAGGGAATTCTATTCCGTCTTATTGACACAGCAGGATTGCGTAACACAGATGATCCTGTAGAGAAAGAAGGGGTGAAGAGAACAGAAGAAATTGGTGAGTCATCGGATATTATTTTAATTGTATGCGATGCAGGAAAAGGTACGCCGCATTTTGAAGAGTCAAAAATTTTGGAAGTAATAAATTCCCCAGCAAAGAAAATTCTTGTAATCAATAAAATCGACATCAATTCCAATGTAAAAGTACAAAATGGATTTCCATTTTCTTTCATAGTTAAGACATCTGCCTTGAATGGAGAAGGAATTGAAGAATTAAAACAAAGTCTTGTTTCGATAGTTTTCCAGAATCAAGGTTCGATTCCTGAATCGTCTGTTGTTGTAACGAATCAAAGACACATCGAATCATTAAGAAACGCAAAAGAAGCTCTCGAAAGGGCGGATGCAACGCTTCAAAATGGAGCAAGTAATGAATTTGTAGCAGTGGATTTGAGAGCTGCTCTGGATTATCTTGGCGAGATTGTTGGAGCAGTAACGACTGAAGAAATTCTCAACGGCATTTTTTCTAAATTTTGTATTGGCAAGTAGGTAGGGTTTCACGTGAAACAGGAAATTTCAAAATATTACGATGTTATTGTTGTCGGCGGCGGGCATGCTGGCATTGAAGCAAGCCTTGCTGCAGCTCGTATGGGATGCAGAGTTCTAATGGTTACAATGTCAAAAGCTGCCATCGGAAGAATGTCCTGCAATCCAGCGATTGGCGGAACTGCAAAAGGGCATTTAGTTCGGGAGGTTGATGCTTTAGGCGCTGAAATGGGACTTATTGCCGATGCTACTGGTATTCAATTTCGTATGCTCAATCGGTCAAAAGGTCCTGCCGTTTGGTCGCCTCGCTGTCAAAGCGATAGGGAGTGGTACTCACGGGAAGCCCGCCGAAGAATCGAAGCTCAAACAGGATTAACAGTTGTAGAAGATATTGTGTCTGATGTGGCTGTTTCGGAACGAACTCATCCAAAAGGTTACATACTCGAAGGGTTATTTTTAAATGACCACGGACTTGTTAAATGTAAAGCCGCTGTTCTTTGCTCTGGCACATTCTTGCGCGGATTGATGTTTACCGGATTAAATCAGGTTGTTGGCGGACGATATCAGGAACCTTCGGCTGAAGGGTTGACATTTAACCTCGAAAAGCTTGGTCTGGTAAGTGGAAGACTAAAAACAGGAACGCCGCCAAGAATTGACAAGGAAAGTATCGATTTCTCTCAGGTAGAAGTTCAACCAAGCGATCCCGACCCACAACCTTTTTCTTTTAGAAATGAGAAAATTACAAATGAGCTCATTCCTATGTATTTGACCTACACTAATCCAGAAACTCATAACATACTTCGCACAGGATTTTCGGAATCGCCGCTCTTTACTGGAGTTATAAAAGGGATTGGACCTCGTTATTGTCCTTCTATCGAAATTAAAATTGGCCGTTTTCCAGATAAAGATCGCCACCAAATTTTCCTCGAGCCGGAAGGATATGATACAAATGTCGTTTATGTCAATGGATTCTCGACTAGTCTTCCAGCGGATGTGCAACTTAAAGGACTCAAGACAATTTCTGGTCTGCAAAATGTAAAGATGCTTCGTCCAGGGTATGCGGTTGAATACGACTTTTTCCCGCCGCACCAGCTAAAACTTTCGCTCGAAACGAAACTTGTTAGTGGTTTATTCCACGCTGGACAGGTGAACGGCACTTCTGGGTACGAAGAAGCTGCTGCGCAGGGAATAATGGCTGGAATCAATGCAGTTCGATACATCAAAAAGGAAGAACCTGTCATTCTTAAAAGGTCGGAAGCATATATTGGCGTGCTCATTGACGATCTTGTGAACAAAGATACCGATGAACCTTATCGAATGTTTACTTCGCGAGCCGAGTATAGACTTTTGCTGCGTCAGGATAATGCCGATAGAAGATTGATGTCGCTTGGGTATTCGCTTGGACTTGTAAGTGAAGATTTGTATCGTCGCCTGAAGCTGAAGGAACAACTTATTGCCGATGGATTAAAGACAGTTTCAGCCTTGACGCTCAGAGCAAAACATATAAATCCATTCCTTCGCTCGAAAGGTTTAGAAGAAGTTGAGGAAGGGGATAAGCTAGATAAATTTCTCAAGCGTCCAGAAATTAGTCTTGCAGAGCTTCTTCAGCTCGATGGCATTAGTAAACAGCCATTTTTCAATCATTTACTTCAGAATCAATCAAAAAAATTGGCTAAGGAAGTGCTCGAGCAGATAGAAATCGAAGTAAAATACGAAGGATATATTCAAAGACAAATGGAAGAAATAATGCGATTCGAAAAATTCGAGTCGTATGAAATTCCAGAGGATTTTGATTACGATAAGGTTAAGTCTCTTTCGACAGAAGGAAAAGAGAAGCTCAAAAAAGTGCAGCCGCATTCCATCGGACAGGCTTCGCGTATCAGCGGAGTTACACCTGCCGATGTGTCCGTGCTGATGGTATATCTTCGCAGTTAAAC
>DAOOUW010000018.1:16529-40527 GCA_035390885.1 Bacteroidota bacterium
GCGGAGTTACACCTGCCGATGTGTCCGTGCTGATGGTATATCTTCGCAGTTAAACCCAGATTATGCAATAAAGTATAGAAGAAAAGTTTAGGGTGAAGAAAAGTAATAAAATAGGCGAAAGAGAAGAGGATCAAAATAGTGGCTTCGATACGAGCTATTGCTCTACTCAGCCCCCGCCAGAGAATCAGTTGCCGAGGTGCCGTAAAGTGTATCGAAGCAATAGTCGTTGCAAGTTTCTAATGTATAATTTAGGTTAAACTTGTTTCACGTGAAAAGATTTAGCTATGGTTGAAAAAGCGCTATGGTTGAAGGCGGTCTTCGGTAAGAATGGAATGGAGCTTACCGCCGAGCAAGTTTCTCAATTGTCAGAATATGTTCGGCTTTTACTCGAGTGGAATCAGAAAGTCAATCTTATCTCCAGAAAAGACGAAGAGAACATCTGGGAACGCCATATTTTGCATTCTGCAGCGCTTGTGTTGCTTTTCGACTTTCCGGCAGGTTCAAAAGTCATTGATATTGGAACAGGTGGAGGATTGCCGGGTATTCCTCTCAAAATTTTTCGCCCTGATCTCGAATTACTTCTTCTTGATTCGACGAAAAAGAAAATCGATGCCGTATCGGCAATGCTTTCTTCCCTGGAGCTTCAGAATATTTCTGCAGTGTGGGGGAGGGCGGAAGAGCTTGCAACTCTTCCTCAACATCGAGAACAATATCATATTGCTGTTGCAAGAGCAGTGGCACAACTGCCAGAGCTTATCAAATGGGCGGAACCATTTTTGGTAGAAAAATCTCAACGCAATATTGTTTCTTCTGAGAACAAAATTGCGCTATCTCTGCCAACATTGCTGGCATTGAAAGGTGGCGATGTCTCAAAAGAAATCGAGCTTGCAAAACGGAAATTCCGTACTTTTGATATACAAGAATATGCTTTACAATTTGAAGGCGCAGAGCCATTGGAAGAAAATCAGAAGAAAGTTGTTGTTGTAAACTATTTACGAGGGTAGCCGTGAACGAGAATGAATTGTTTGAACAGCTTCAGGAATTATTAACCGAACAACGAAATCCTTCCAGCATGGAAATCGACCGTGCGTCAACGGAGGAAATTCTTCGCATCATCAACAATGAAGATAAAAAAGTCGCCTATGCGGTTGAAAAGGAAATTCCTTTTATTGCTCAGGCAGTAGAATTGATTGTTGATGCGTTGAAGCAGGGCGGAAGATTGATTTATGCTGGCGCTGGTACAAGTGGACGACTTGGAGTGCTGGATGCAGTGGAATGTCCCCCAACGTTTGGCGCTGACCCAGCTATGATTCAAGGAATTATTGCCGGTGGGAGAGAGGCAATGTTTCATGCAGTTGAAGGTGCGGAAGATCGTTCAGCATTAGCAGTTCAAGATATCAAAGCAATAAAAGTTGATAAACGAGATGTTGTCTGTGGTATTGCAGCAAGTTTGCGAACGCCGTATGTTGGCGCAGCATTGAAGGAAGCAAAATCAAGAGGCGCAAAGACAATCATCATTACAACCAATCCACGACAGAAGCTATCCGAGCCAGCATTTTTGGAATTAGCTAAATCAATCGATGTTGCAATTTGTCCCGAAGTCGGTCCAGAGGTTATTATGGGATCGACGCGAATGAAATCAGGAACTGCGCAAAAGATGGTTTTGAATATGCTGACAACTGCGACAATGATTCGGCTTGGAAAAGTGTATGAAAATATGATGGTTGATTTACAAATGACAAATGAAAAACTCAAGGAGCGAGCAAAGCGCATCTTGATGATTGCAACTGGAGCGACCTACGAGCAAGCGGCTGAAGCTCTCGTTCAATCATTGTTTCACGTGAAAACCGCACTCGTTATGCTCAAGCTTGGAATAACCAGAGAGCAAGCCGAAGAGCGACTAAAACTTGCAAATGGATTTGTACGATTGGCGTTGAACAATGAGACAATTTAAGCTTCCACAAATTTCAGAAGAAACATATCCGCCGTTTACAGGTTTTCCTGAAGAAGGAATTCGATTTCTCCAACGACTCAAGAGAAACAATCGAAGAGAGTGGTTTCAGCAGCACAAAGAAGAATATGAACGGGTCGTCAAACTTCCAATGCAATCCTTAATTGTTGCATTGCAGCCGCGAATGGCTACCTTTGCGCCAGAATTTGAGGTGAATCCAAGCAAATCTCTCTTCAGAATCTATCGTGATGTGCGATTCTCACCGGATAAAACGCCTTACAAAACTCATGTTGCAGCGCATTTTGTTGTTTCTGGAAAACCGAAGGGGATGAGCGGACTTGGATATTATCTCCATATTGAACCAGGGGAATGTTATATTGGCGGCGGGCTCTATATTCCAGATCCAGACCAGTTGAAACTCATCCGACGAGCAATCGCAACAAAGTGGGAGGAGTTCTTATCGATTGTGCACGATGAAGAATTCGAAGAACTCTTTCTGCCTCTTGAGCTCGAATCAACCAAAAGAGTTCCAAGGGGTTATAGCGACGACCATCCTGCTGCTGAATGGTTGAAATTGAAACAATTTTCCATTGGAGTAACCTCGCCTCATACTCTTTCATTCTCTCCTGCTTTTGTAGACTATGTAGTACGAGTCTTTCAAGCTGCAACGCCATGGACGCATTTTCTGCTCAAAGCTCTCGATTAAGGTTGTAATTGATATTTAAACTTTTTAACGAATGAGAGGAATGCAAATTTTCTATTGGGTTCCATTTATTCCAAATTATACAATCAATGCAGCAATAAAAACTTAAGTCGAAGTAAAATAACAAACTAGGATGGAAAACCATGTAACCAAAATGGTGGCTTCGTTACGAGCTTATTACTCGCCTCAGCCGCCGTTAGGGAATCAGTTGCCGAATAGCTCAGCAAGCGTATCGAGGCAAGAGTCTTTACAAGTTTCTTTGCTATTTTTCCAATTGATAAACAATCCCTAAACGGTACTCGAAGCCAGTCATCATTGCTTCGATTTTATAGAAGCTGTTATTATAATTAGCGCTTAAATCCATTCCAACTTTCTTATTGAACATGATGATTGAACCAACCCCAATTTGCCAGTGATATTTAATCATATTGTTATATCTTTTCGTTCCATCGAGTTCTGTATTCTGAAAAATAAGATTCAATCCATTGACAAAAGAAAAATAAGGATACATTCTTTTACCATTGAAGAGCAATTTTCCGCCGACATGAAGGGGAAGTAATGTCATCGAGGCATCATCATATTTTATATCATCATTTAATAAATAAATTCTCAAGCCTGTCCTAAATACTGCAATAAAATGATTGCTGACACGATAGCCGTACCCACCTTCAGCGCCAACCGATTCTTTCCAAATTTTTCCAAACTCGCCTAAATTTTTTGTATAGAATCCATCGACGGTAACAATATCGTTCATAAATAGACTTTCATTATTTGTCTGGAGTTTTGTTGAGGTATTCTCCTGTGCAAACATCAATACCGGGGAAATCAAAAGTAAAAATGTTATTCGTTTCATTGGATAATCAGCGTGTTAGAATAATGCAGTCTTAATGAAAATCCTTGCAATAGGCATTCTGTTCTTCACATCGTCAAAAGCGTCGTAGAAACTTTCGCGCAGGTACACCCCGCCGCCAATTCCTATAGCAAGATAACTTGTAATTGGATATTGAGCGTCGAGCCACAGCGTATGGAGATGGTGTTTAGACCCGCTCGGTTCGCTTCGAGTCCAAATCCATTCACCTCGGTAGTAGAAACTTACTAAATCCCATACTCCATTTTTCAGCGTTGCACCAATATAGTGCCCAATGCCAGGTCCAAAATCATAATTCCTGCCGTCGTCAGCTAAAAAATAATCATTCGGCGTCGCTCCCATCAATACAATATTTAATCCTAAAATAGCATTAAGATTTAAATTCTTTTTCAATTGAAATGAAGAAATGAACCGAGGCGCTATCGAAGTGCCTCCATAAATTGTTCGAATATGATTGAAGTAAAGATAATCTAGAGAAATGTTAAGGATATGAGTTGAAAGGGAGTTCTTTTTCAACCTCCATCCGTAAAGATTTCCCGTTGCGCTTAACAACGTTAAATTAGGAGCGCCAGAAGCTATCGAAGCCGAAAGGGTAAATGAAGAGAATGGCACATTTAAATCTCTATCAAATCCATTTGTATAGTAAACATCGACATCGAGGAAACCTTCCTGGACTCCCTCGCTTATGATTTGATCTCCCCGATCTCCGTGTCTATCAATTTGTCTAAATCCTGTATTGAGCAATACATAGAATTCATTTGGGACTCTCCATTCTGGATTCTCAAAAGTACGCGAGACTTCGCCGCTCATCAATCTGGAAAGACCTCGCACAGGATTGATAAGAGCGCCAGCAATTTCCTGCCACGTGCGCTTTGAGCCTGTTGCAGTATTATCAGTAATGTACGTTGCGAGCCGATAGGTAATTTCGCCAAGCGCAATTCCATTGACGCTTGTATTTACCCAATCGTTAATTGATGGGCGATATACCTCGCCAAAAAGCTCCCAGAGCGTGCTTCCAGCAAAAGACCACGCAGCCGATTCTAAAAAATCATAACCGTTTGCTCGACCAGCGTTGAAATACACGCTTCCATGATATGGGTGTGCAAAGTAATTTGTTAAGAAATTGTCCCCATCGTATTCCCATCCATAGTTTAAATTATTCCACCAGCTCCTAAAGCCGACGTCTGCCCAGTTATCAGCAGGATTATCCCAATGCCTGATGAATTTAGTAAATGACCAGGGAATTATCTCCGTTAATCCTAATTCCGCAATGGCTGTGATAGGATGCTTTTGATGCTCCCACGGTATGTAATATTTTTCCATTGTAAAAGGAAAGAATGAAAAATTCTTCTCTCTAATTAAAGACTCATTGCTAAGTTCGTACATTGAAATTCCAGGCGCTGCAAAATGAGATAGGCTGAGTTTCAATTGAGTTGTATCCTGTGCTTTACCAACGTATCCTAAAAGAAAGAAAAAAATAACCGATATGGTAATTCTACTTTTTTGCAATTTTTCTTTAACCTCGTACCGAATAATGCTAATAGAGAATAATCAAAAATTTGCCTATGCAAAATTGACTCGATGTTATTGAGAACCATTTTTGATTGATTGTAAATATAAAATGTACTTTAAACTAAGAAACAAATGCTGAAATAACCAGCAGCGAAGGAACTCTTTTGTTGCGGCTTTTGGAATAACGCCAAATTGATGTCATTACGTACGTATCGTAAAAAACATAAATGATATGTTCATAGAAACCCTGATGTTATAACGATTGCATTGGCGTTTTGCGGATTTGATTGATTTGTTTCGTTGTGGTGGATTTGAATAATCGTACGTGGGGTCGCAGGAATGATTTTACCAGTCGCTGTCATGGAATCGATTGCTCAGGGTAGGTAAGCGATATCGAAGCGCTTATCTTTGCATGTCTCTAATTCAAAAAATTGGAAAAAGAAGAATGCCTCAATTCTTGAGGTGTCTGGCTCGAACGACTTCGAAGAGAAGCACTCCGCCGGCAACAGAGGCGTTGAGAGAATCAAGTTCGCCCATCATCGGAATCGTTACAACAAAATCGCAATGTTCTAACACTAACCGTCGCACGCCCCGTCCTTCATTACCAATGACGATTGCAATAGAATCTGTGTAGTCCACATTGTAGTACAAGGTTGGCGCATGGACATCCGTGCCGACAATCCATACGTTCGACTTTTTTAGCTCTTCGATTGTGTTCACTATGTTCGTTACTTCTACAATTGGAAGGTGCGCTGCAGCGCCTGCAGAAGTTTTCATCACAACAGGAGTAATGGGAGCGGAATGATGTTTTGGCACAATGACGCCGTGGGCGCCGGCGCATTCGGCAGTCCGAATGAGCGCTCCAAGGTTATGCGGGTCTTCAATCTCATCCAGAATGACGATGAACGGCTTTTCCTTTTTACCTCGCGCTCTCGCAAAAATATCATCGAGTTCGGAATATCGAAATTCTTCTACAATTGCTGCAATGCCTTGTGAATGTTCAAACTCTCCTTTAACGAAGAATTGAAAATCTTTTTTATTCATTGCTTCGATTGGAATAGTTCGTTCGTCGGCGTAGTAGAAAATCTCCTGAAGCGGCTTGCTTTGAATATTTAATAGATGGACAACCTTCTTGACCTGAAGATGCGATTTCAACGCTTCAAGAACAGGTTTTCGTCCGACGATGAGCATGGTATTCTTGCTACGCCTCTTGTTTGGAAAGTACTCGTATGCCAACAGCGCCAATCAAAATCATAACGATGGAAATAAGTTGAGCTTCTGTCATTCCAAAGAGAATTCGTGGATTGAGACGAATAAATTCAATCGCGAATCGTTCGCTCCCTGCCAGGATGAGGTAGAGCATAAAGAGCTTTCCAGTGGGGGCGGGTTTCTTGCGAATCTTCCACAGATAAATAAACATAATAGAACAGATGATGAACTCATACACTGGCGTTGGATGGCATGGGATTGTGTTTGGAACGATCCCATTTGGAAACTGGCTGGTAATTTCCGGGAAGTCGCGGAATGCATACGAAGGCGGATAAGTGCCGTGCGAGTAATCTGTGCCCCAGGGAAGCGTCGTAGGAAATCCATAATCTCCATCGCCAGCAAGATGACATCCAATCCGAGCAATGCCATAAGCCAGGATCAAGGCAGGGGAAATTGCATCTGCTACTGTTAAGAAATGCAGCTTTTTTGATTTTACGTAGAAGTAAATTACAACGGTTGCTAAAATAAATCCACCGTAGAAAGTTAATCCGCCGGGGTTGAAAGCCATTCCAATTGGATCTACAATAAATTCAGACCAATTTTCAATTAAGTAGAGAATTTTTGAACCAACGATACCTGCAATTAACGCTATGAGTGTAATCGTGTTTGCGTAAGCGGGATCGAGATTTCTGCGTTTGAACTCAGCAGCAAAGAGCATACTTCCAACAATAAATCCAATCGCTAACATCAAACCGAATCCGTAAATCGTAAAAGGGCCAATTGATACTATTCGTGGACACATTATCTTTATCCTTAATAATTATTGTAATGGCGCTGGTGCAATTGAAACCAAAATAAAAGGATTTTTCGGCTGCGACACCATGGTTACAGTGTTCCTTTGAAAATTGATTTCAAATTCGTTGAGAGCGCCATCCTGTTTGGTAACAATGAGTTTATACGATCCTTCAAAACGTTCATACTCTCGCCGTCCAACAGCGGGACCTTGTTGAGGCAGAAGAATGGAAGGAACATGGAGACCTAAAATTTTCAAATGAATTTCGTTGTTCTCAACAGAATCCTGAAGAACAATTTCGTATCGAAAATGAATAAAAATTCGAACGGTTTGTACCAAGAAAATTATCCTCTCCTGCTTTGTTGCATCATCATATACCGGGAAAATATTGAGAGTGTACAGGGGTTCGTGTTTTCTTTGTTTTGCCATACTCCTATTGAGGGAGTTGGAGGTTATCCAGAGAAACAGGAATTTCTTTTCCTGTTGACATTTCTTTCAAGACGCCTTTCCCGCTGGCGAGTTCATTGCTTCCGACGACAATCACATAATGAGCTTGTTGCCTATTTGCCTCGCGCATTTGCGCTTTCACACTGCGATCGTTGTAATCCATTTCAACAGCAAAGCCTTTGTTCCGAAGTTCCATCGCTTTTTGAAATGCAAAGGAACGGGATTCTGCATCGAGCGCAACAATGAAAAGATCAGGGGTAGGCACAGGCGGTTGGAATTGTTCGCTTGCAGTAAGCGCCGTTAGCAGCCGTTCCATTCCTGCAGCAAATCCAACGCCAGGAGTTGGAGCTCCACCAAGTTCCTCAACGAGCATATCATATCGCCCTCCGCCAGCGAGCGCATCTTGAGAACCAAGCGACGTGCTTGTTATTTCAAAGGCAGTTTTTGTGTAGTAATCGAGTCCGCGCACAAGTCTGTTATCCACAGTGTAGGGAAGGCGCAATGTATCTAAAACTTTCTGAACAGTTTCGAAATGTGTTGAACATTCCTCGCATAAGTAATCGAGTATTGACGGAATCGTTGCTGTCAGAGTGCGATCGTTTTCATCTTTAGAGTCTAGCACACGCAGTGGATTTTGTTCAACGCGTCGCTGACTATCTTCGGAAAGTTGATCGAACACTTTGCGAAGTTCCGACCGCAGCAACTCTTTGTACTTTGGTCTACATCGAGGGCAACCAACGGAATTGATCGTCAAGGAAAAAGTTTTAATGCCAAGCGATTGATAAATTTGAAGTGGAAGGAGCATCATTTCAACATCGAGTTGTGGCGAAGGAGAACCCAGCGCCTCTGCGCCAAACTGATGGAATTGACGTAAGCGTCCTGCCTGCGGTCTTTCCTGACGAAACATTGGACCAATGTAATATAGTTTTGCGAGCGGCATTTGTTCGCCAAGCGAGTGTTGAATGTACGCCCGAAGCGTCGAGGCTGTTCCTTCCGGTCGAAGCGTTAGGCTTTCTTCGCTTCGGTCGAGGAAGGTGTACATCTCCTTGCTGACAATATCTGTCAGTTCACCAATGCTGCGGGCAAAGAGAGCCGTTCGTTCAAAAATTGGCGTGCGAATTTCTCGATATCCAAAACAGCCCATTGTTTGACGGACAACTGATTCAATGTATTGCCAGGAACATGTTTCGGGAGGAAGGATATCCTTTGTACCTTTGATTGCACGATACTTCACGGTCGTTCACCACAAAAATCTGGAGAGAGAATCGAACGCATATCAACTTTCGGTAAAGGTTTCTTCTTCTTTTCTGAAAATCTCTAATACTTCCTGCGGCGTTTTGGCTTCGAGGAGCTGTTTGCGGAAGTCTTCTTTATTCATCAAACGTGAAATCCGACTCAATAATTTAATGTGCGGTCCGACCATATTTTCTCTTCCGACGAGGAGAAAAACCAAACGAACTGGTTGGTCATCGAGAGATTGGTAATCGATTGGCTGTTCGGTTATTGCAAATGCAGCAACGATATCGCTCACAGCGTCTGTCTTTCCATGCGGAACAGCAAAACCCGAACCTACGCCTGTGGACATGACTTTTTCACGTTCAAAAATTGCCTGGCGGACTTTTTCTTTATTGAGAACTTTTGGTTTGATTGCCACAAGTTCAATCATTCCATTGATAATTTCTTCCTTTGTAGAGCCAGGCAGTCCAACGCGGACAACATCTTCGGTTAGTATATCAGTAATCTTCATAAAATTCTCCGGTCTATTTCCAAAGCGATTTTATCTATAAAGCAATATAAAATCGCAGAAAAAAACCGTAAATACAAATAGCGAGAGCTTGCTTTTACTGCCGTTCAGTCCATTTTTTAATTTTGAGTTCATATTCGTCGGCAAGCCGTTTTGCAACATCAGCATTTGCCGATTCTGTAAGAATATTGAAAAATGGCCGTGAACGGTTTGGAAAGAGGCAGAGACTTGTGTACTGGTCTGCCGGTGGTAGATAAATTTTTATTCCATCCAGAAGAATACGTTCGAATGATTCTGTTTCTTTCATCAATTTACGCATTACCTGACCCTTGAAATGCCATGGGCAAGGAATTTTTTTCTTCACAAGATAAAGCCGCGGCGTTTCATCATCGAGCTCGCCAATCGATTTTCCTGTCCGCGCAATACACTCAAGGAGTTTAGCGACCGAATACATTCCGTCGGAGGCAAAGAGAAATTCATTGAAAATAAATCCACCGCGATTACTTGCAACAAACCTGCATTCTTTATCCGCTGCCGCTTCCATCAAGGCAAGGTGATTGTCGCGAGTTTTAAGCACTTTGATATTATGTTCTTGAGCTACAATGTCAACTTCGCTCGATGCTGTAATTGGTACAGCAGCTTTTGTAAGATTTTTATCGCTCATTGCCATAAACTTTAGGAAGAGAGCCGGCATTCGTTCGCCAATGATAATCTTCCCGCGTTCATCAACGACAAATATTTTTTCCGCTCCGACATCGAGCATACAACCCAAATCGTATCGAAGAGAAGTAATCACGTATGAAAGTTGTCTCAGGCTCTCATTGAATTCTTCTTTGGAGCGAGTGAGTTTACGATTATCGAGGTACGCATTGAGAGCGACAACCTGGACATTGAGATTTCCAAGGATGTATGGGAAGATGGTTGATGCAATTCCGTTAGCGTAATCGATCACCAGTTTTAATTTTGCCTGACGGATTGTGTCAATATCGAGAGTGGCAAGGAATCGTTCGACGTAGCTTTCATTTGTACGTTCGGGAAAAGAAATCGAACCGACATTATCGAAGTGTGCGCGTGAAAAATCTTCGCCAAAGAATAACCGTTCAACGGATTTTGATTTTCCAGCCGGGAGATCGCGTCCATGAGCGTCAAAGAAAATAATATCCGTATAATTGCGATCGAAGGGAGACTTCCGTACGTGAATGCCGCCGGTTTCTTTTCCACTTCTGAGCTCATGGCGCATAATTGGAATCGAAGTTGCGCGCATATCAATACAATTGACGCCGGCAGACATCAGTCCGCTGATAATTGCACGGTTCAACATGCGAGAAACATTATCGGAATCGCGGCCGGTAACGACGGATGAACCAGCGCCAACAAGAGCGCCAAATGCAGCGCCAATTTTTGCGCCAAACTCAGGATTCATTTCAACATTCGATAACCCAGTAATGCGAGAGTCGGTAACAAAAAGTTCTCGGAGCCAGCGATCTTCCCAAACCATGCTCCGCGTTACTATCGAACCATCTTCAATTGTTTTTTCGGGCCATATTTTAATATTGGCAAGGAGCTTGCTCTTTTTCCCGATATAACACGAATCGCTCACGAAAACATTCTCAGCAATAATTGCTTCATCGCCTACAGCGCATTTATTTCCGACAACTGCTTGCGAGAGTTCTGCCCGTGTTCCAATAATAACGTTTTGCCACACAATGCTGTTCGAGACAATGCCACCTTCCCGAATCTCACAATTGTCGCCAATAACAGAATTACTAATGATGGCTCCTTTTGCAATGCGACAGTTCTTGCCAATGATATTAAAACCCGTAATATTCTTTGTGTCCGTGTCTATGACTGTCGAGTCGCCGACAATTGCATGTTTGGATTTTGTACCATCGATTGCCACCTTAATAACACCTCGCAGAATATCGAAGTGCGCATCCTGATATTCGTGCAAGCTTCCAATATCTTTCCAATATCCATCAGCGATATAGCCGTATAATCCCAAATGTTGCTCTAACAACAGCGGAAATAAATTTTTGCTAAAATCGAATTCTTGTTTTTCTGGAATGAGGTCGAGCAATTCCGGTTCTAGAATATAAATGCCTGTATTGATTGTGTCGCTGAATACTTCTCCCCACGACGGTTTTTCAAGAAAGCGGGTAATCTTTCCATCGTCATCCGTCATCACAACGCCGAACTGAAGAGGATTGGTGTGGTGAGTCAGGAGCAAAGTTGCCTTAGCTTGTTTCTTTTCATGAAATTTGAGCGCGGCAGAAAGATTAAAATCCGTCAGCACGTCGCCGCTAATAACGAGGAATCGAGTATCGAGAAAATCTTTTACATTGCGAACACTGCCGGCGGTGCCGTAGTCAGCTTCTGCACGGCGATACTGCATCGATACGCCAAATTTACTCCCATCGCCAAAATATGACGTAATCATATCAGGTTGATAGAATAATGTGCACATAATATCAGTGATACCATGCGCTTTAAGAAGCGCGACGATGTGTTCCATCATCGGTTTGTTTGCAACTGGAACCATAGGTTTTGGAAGGTTACTCGTGAGCGGTCGTAACCGAGTTCCGAAGCCTCCAGCCATAATTACAGCTTTCATAGTATTCAGCTCCCTTCTGGTTGGTCTTAAGAGAGATTGTAATACACGCCCTTTTTTGAAAAAATATAGAAAAAATTTCGAGAGAGCAAGTAAAAGCTAATTCTTTTTACAAAAAATGCAAAACTAAATTACTCTCGTAAAAATTTTCTGATCGCAAAAAAATACAAAGACATCGTGTTAATAAAAATTACTAACGTCTTCTATTCAGAAGAATAATTGTTTCTTTTGTAAACTCGAATGCCATCTTCAAAGAGTGCGGAGATACATAGTTTGACCGATCGAGAGGCGTGTGGATAAATGTAAATACTCTTGGAGCGTTTATTGAATCTTTCAGTCCACCATCCTTTGCATACGAAGCAAGTTTATCGCCGTCTCCTTCTGGCACAACAGAGATTGAGATATTTTCTAATCCAACTGAAGCAAATGGTACATAATCCGATAGAGGATAATTTGCACGTTCGACGTAATGATATGGCAAAGCGCGCATTGCTTCCCGAAGAATGGGCATAAGAAGAACATCATCGCCTCCTCCGACCGGACCAATATACACTTCATTACCAGAGCCGACCACATCAAGGTTAAGAAGAGCAATGTGTTTTGCAGCAATTGCGAATTGCTTGATGTAATTGATGGAGCCAAATAAGCCATTCTCTTTCTGATCGAAGAAACACACTTCGAGAGAATGTTTCATATCCTGATCTTTAAAATAGTTAAGTAGGGCAAGAGCCACTGCAACGCCGCTTCCATTGTCATTGGCTCCCGGAGAATTTTTAGCGACATCGTAATGAGCGCTTACAATAATTTTTTTGAAATCAGTTCCGATGTGAGCGATAATATTTTGACCAGAGTACGTCAATGTATCTCTTTTGCCGAGCGAGTCTGGTTTGGTGATAACGATTTCAGTAAACGGAGCTACAGCGTACCCAACTCCCATTTGCTGCAATTGACTGATGATAAATTCACGACGCTGCTGAACATCGCTTCCTTCGATGCCAAGAACATAGCCATAGAGTTCTTCGGTAATGGAGAGATTTTGCTGTGCTAATGCTGTTGTAAAGAAACAAGTTGCAAAGAATAGAACAAGGGAAAGTTTGAATCGTGCAGATTTCATAGCCTTATTCCTTATTTATGTAATTTGATACGAAATGTAGTGGAAAATCCTGGCGCATTTTCTCTAAGAGTTAATTTTCCGTGATGGTATGTTTCTACAATTCGTTTTGCGAGACTTAAACCGAGTCCCCATCCACGTCTCTTTGTAGAAAAGCCAGGCTTGAAAACGTCTTTTCGATGTTTTGGTTCGATGCCTTTTCCAGTATCGGATATATCGATGACGACAAAATGACGTTCTTCGGAAACAGTAAAGCGAATGATTCCTGGCGCTGTTTCAATTGCATCGAGAGCATTCTTTGTGAGATTTTCAATAACCCATTCAAACAAATCCCCATTGATAAGAGCGAATGCTGATGAAGCGCCGTCGAATTGTAATTGAATGCCTTGAGTCTCGTCTTCGAATCGCTTTAGGTGTGGAATCCGACGTTCGAAATAAGTAATGACAGTATGGATAATCTCGCACACATCTTCCCGCTGAAGTTCAGATTTGGCGCCAATCTTCGAGAACCTGCCCGCAATTTTTTGCAATCGCTGTATGTCGTTCTCCATCTCGGAAAGAGTTGATACAATTGCCGGATTATCGGAGGCTTGTTCCTTCAGTACATCGAGCCATCCTAAAAGTCCTGAAATTGGCGTGCCGAGTTGATGAGCTGTTTCTCGCGCCATTCCTACCCAGATGTTGCTCTGCTCGCTTCGTTTTACATAACTGAAACTGATGTATGCAATGAGGAGAAAAATTGCAGCGACGCCGAGTTCAATGTAGGGCAGCCAGCGTAATGTTGTTACTATCGAGGATTCACCAAAGTGTACATAACTAAGCACAATAGTATCCTGATACGCTACTTTCAAGGGAGGATGAATCGCATCGAATTCTTTTAAGAGATTTTTGAGATAAGCGTGCTGCTGTTCTTTTGAGAGCGCTGGATCGAGTTGGATGTTCCGAGTGTTTGAGGAGTATGGCTCAAGCGGTTCATGAGCAGGATCAGTGAGTATTAGCGGGAAGTCAATTGTTTTTAAAACTTCAGTAAAGATAAAACTATATTCGCCATCATTGGATTTGCCATTAATGATATACTCGAGCGAGCGAGCATAGAGATCGGCAACCTCGTGTTCTTTTTGACTCAATTGCTGCACCAACTGATGTGTGTACCAAAGCAGAGTTCCAACGATGATGAAGGCGAGGACGAGGAGCACAATCTTTAACTTCCCTGATGGAGGAATTGTTACGACTGTTCCTGGTTTTGTCGCTGCTGAATTTTTCATGCGCGTACTATCGTACAATGAGTGTTTGATCCCGACGCGCTCCAACCGAAACCATCCACAGCTTTGCTCCTATCATCTTGCTCAGCGCTTCGAGATATTGTTTTGCTTCCTTGGGAAGTTTACTATACGATCGAACATCGGAGGTTTGAGTTTTCCATCCTTTGAAGGTACGATACACTGGCTCGACCTGCTCGAGCCTTTGCGAATCGGTTGGGAAATGTGTGAGCTTTTTATTCCCAATTTTATATCCGATGCATACTTTGAGCTCGTCAAGTTCATCGAGTACATCGAGCTTGGTAACTGCAATTTTCTCAATGCCGTTTACGCGTACCGAATACTGAAGACTGAAAAGATCAAGCCATCCGCATCGACGAGGTCGTCCAGTTGTTGAACCGTATTCGCCGCCTTTTGTGCGAAGGAATTCTCCAAATTCATTTTCCTGTTCAGTTGGAAATGGTCCATTCCCAACTCGCGTGCTATATGCTTTCACAACGCCAATGATGGAAGTAACCGCTGTCGGAGGAATTCCTAATCCTGTGCAAGCTCCGCCGCTTGTTGGATTTGATGAGGTAACGTACGGATAGGTGCCGAAATCAACATCGAGAAGCGCACCCTGCGCTCCTTCGGCAAGAATTACTTTTTTCTTCTTTAGCGCATTATTAAGGAATGCAGAAGTATCTTTGACGTATGGATCGATTTTTTTATCGAAGTCGAGATACTCCTGAATAATAGCATCGACATCGAGTATTTTGGTATGGTAAACTTTACTAAGGAGTTCATTGCTTGCTTCGATATTTCGCTTCAACTTTTTGCAGAGAATATCACGGTCGAGTAAATCGACGACACGAATTCCTGTGCGCATATACTTATCGATATACGCTGGACCAATTCCGCGTCCGGTTGTTCCGATTTTTTCGTTTCCTTGCTCACGGGCGGTATCAAGATACTTGTGGTATGGCATAATGAGATGAGCATTGTGACTGATAAAGAGTCGCCCCTCGACCTTGATACCAGATTTCTTTAGCTGTTCGATCTCAGACATCAACGCTACCGGGTCAAGCACAACTCCGTTTCCGATAACACAAGTAACATGAGGATGAAAAATTCCCGATGGAATAAGATGAAGCACATATTCAGTATCTGGTTTTCCGTTTTTACCGGGAATCACAACAGTGTGCCCTGCATTTGCGCCGCCTTGGTAGCGGGCAACGATATCTACATTTTCACTTAAGTGATCGACAATTTTGCCTTTTCCTTCATCGCCCCATTGAGCGCCAACAATAATTTGTACTGACACGATTCTTTTTCCTCTTTCTTTGCTAGTGATATTAAATTGCAGTCAAGTATTAAATTATGAGCTTGTTTTGATTCAGCTCCTTAATTTATTTAATTATTTTTCCTACGAATAACAAGAGCGCAACCAGTGTACAAAAAAAAGCCAACCCATAAACAAAAGAGTTGGCTTTGTATCATTCTAAATACTATTCTGGATATTTTACTTTAGAAGAAGAAGTTTATGGGTTTGAGTCAACTTACCAAATTGAAGCCTGCAGTAGTACACACCGCTTTGAAGATGTGCACCGTCGAGCGTTACCTCGTGCGAGCCTGCAGTGTAAAAGCTCTCAGCAATAGTCATAATTTCTCTTCCAAGCACATCATATAACTTTAGAGATGCTTTTCCTGCTGAAGGAAGTGAAAACCAAATTTTTGTAGTTGGATTAAACGGATTGGGATAATTTTGGACCACAAGAGCTTCTTGAGGAGAGTTAGTTCTGCCATTATCAACCGAGGAAGGAGGTGGAGTTGGAATGGTAAGAGTACGGTACCAAATTTCATCATGTCCTGTTATTGTATCAACCCATGCAACTGCCATCGTTGTTTCGTCAATAATACGTATGTCGAAACCAGTTCCAGACCACCCAGTAACTGTATTTTCAACTGGATTGATACGAACTGAGTCAGACCATGCGCGGGCGTCGTTGCTTGTTTTTACATAGAGATTTGCATCAGGATATTGAGTCAGCACAATCGTTCCGCCTGGAGTCAGTGCAATCTTAGAGTTTCCTTCAGGGAGCGTATTAACAATAGACCAATGCGCGCCAAAATCTGTCGAGCGATAGAGCCGTGTACCATACATATCCATCGGTGGCTCTTCTTCGATTGGAGGTTCTCCCTCGCCCCAATGCTGTATCATTTGCCAATACTGCGCTTTTGCATAGAGAGAGCCATTCGATAAGCCTACTATCTGAAGATCATAGAAGTAACTCCAGAATCCCTCGAGACTATCAAACTTCGCCGGCTCGGAAAAAGTATTCCCTTCATCTTGAGATGAAACAAAAAAGAGAGATGAATCTTGCGCATAAATTATAAAGAGATGATCCGTACCTTGCACCGGTATAGCAGTAAATGAATAATCTTTTATAATTGAGAGAGTATCTCCCAGTATTCTTCTTCTTCCCATAAAAAAAGAGCCATTTGATTTTGAGAAATAAATTCTGTTTGTGTCGATTTGATTTCTCCAGAGTAGATAAGCTGCATTTTCTCCAACTTGCAGGTCTTGATTCGTGTATGTCATCATAATTGAATAACCACTTGAAACTGTATCTAGCACCATAGGAGACACCCACTCAGGACCATCAATAGTTTTTGTAGTATATCGTACCTCGTAGAGGCCATTCTGAGAATTCGTTTTGTAATCAGTGTATACAATATACACCATTCCGTTTGTGTGAGCTATATCGACGATATCTGGTGCATAGGCGTTTTGATCCGGACGGATGGGATCTGTAATGGGCGCTGAGGGACCTGACAAAGGAAAACTATAGACGGCAAAATTGGTTGCCAATGTAATCATTGCAGTGGAGCCTTGTACATCTAATTTGGGCGTTTCAACGGTATATCCGTTCATTGCAGTAACCTGATATGCTTGCCCAAAGAGCAATGAAGGCGCTAAGAGTAAAAGCGTCAGTAAAAAAATTTTCGCAGTTTTCATAATAAATCTCCTATTACTATAAGGTGAATAATACATTGTTTGTAAGAAATTAACAGCTATTTTGTCTTTAAAAGTGTATGATAGATCACATCATTGAGGAAGATAACAAGCTTACCATCTCATCGCTCATTTTCTGCGGCTTGCGGCGTTTGGCAGAATTATCAATCAAAGGTGAAGATGAGTTTAGTCTTGCATCCGATCGAAAGTATAAACCTATGATTTGCATACAAGCTGATTTTGAAAAGAAACGCTTCAGTATCATTCTATTTTACCACACTCGCTTTCGTAACGTTCAGTATAACAATTTTGGATGAACAATTTATTTAGAAACGGATAGGGAATCAAATAGTTTCTTAACAAAATATGAGCGATAATTTGCTATCATTGTCTTCGCGGTGTTTTGCTCTTTTTCGCTAATACTGAAGATGTAAACACTAATGATCGTTTTCCAATTATTATTTTTGTGGATTTTAGAAACACAGATATTGTAGATAATCGCGGATAATTTACAATTTTCAAATTCTCCTATTTATCACATTCTAACTCTATAATAATACTTGACAAAAAAGCGAAAAGTCTGTAAATTAGCACTCGATTTGAAAGAGTGCTAAACGCATAGTAAATCAATCATTTATGGAGGAAAAGCTATGAATCTCAAACCATTGTCTGACCGAATTGTTGTCAGGCCATCACAAGCCGAAGAAAAAACCAAAGGTGGAATTATTGTTCCTGATACTGCAAAAGAACGTCCAGTATGGGGAGAAGTGATCGCTGTTGGTCCCGGAAGAATATCGGACGACGGAAAAGTCATTCCGATGTCCATTAAAGTAGGCGATAAGGTACTCTATGGAAAATACTCCGGCACCGAAGTCAATATCGAAGGTGAAGAACTTTTGATTATGCGGGAAAGCGACGTTTTTGCAATTATTCCAAAATAAGAGAAAGAGAAAGGAGAACAGTATATGGCAGCAAAAATAATTAACTATGACACCGAAGCTCGTTCAGCGCTGAAGCGAGGCGTCGATCAATTAGCAGATGCAGTAAAAGTAACGTTAGGTCCAAAAGGCCGTAACGTTGTTATCGATAAAAAGTTTGGAGCTCCAACTGTAACAAAGGACGGAGTTACCGTTGCAAAGGAAATTGAACTCTCCGACCCAGTCGAAAATATGGGAGCTCAAATGGTTCGCGAGGTTGCATCGAAAACATCCGATGTTGCTGGCGATGGAACTACCACTGCAACGGTTCTTGCACAAGCTATTGTTCGTGAGGGATTAAAGAATGTTACTGCTGGTGCAAATCCAATGGATTTGAAACGCGGAATTGACTTAGCAGTAAAAAAAGTTGTCGAAGGATTGCGTGAAATTAGCAAAACCGTCGGCGACGATAAGGAAAAAATCGCACAGGTTGGAACCATCTCCGCAAACAACGATCAAGCAATTGGCGAGCTCATTGCGAATGCAATGGAGAAGGTTGGAAAAGACGGCGTCATTACGGTAGAAGAAGCAAAAGGAACTGAGACAACATTAGAAGTTGTCGAAGGAATGCAGTTCGATCGCGGTTATCTTTCACCGTACTTTGTAACAGATGCAGATCGAATGGAAGCGATTCTTGAGAATCCCTACATCCTCATCCATGACAAGAAAATCAGCGCGATGAAAGATCTTTTACCAGTGCTTGAAAAAGTTGCGCAATCAGGAAGATCGCTTCTCATCATTGCAGAAGAAGTCGAAGGCGAAGCTCTTGCAACTCTCGTTGTAAACAAGATTCGTGGAACACTTCGCGTCTGTGCAGTGAAAGCTCCTGGATTCGGCGACCGACGAAAAGCAATGTTAGAAGATATCGCAATTCTCACCGGTGGACAGGTAATCTCTGAAGAGAAGGGATATAAACTCGAGAATGCAACGCTTGCATACCTTGGAACGGCAGAACGTATAACTGTGGATAAAGATAATACCACAATCGTTCAAGGAGCTGGCAAGAAAGAAGATATTAAGAAACGCATCAATGAAATCAAACAGCAAATCGAAAAGACAACTTCGGATTACGACAAAGAAAAATTGCAGGAGCGTCTTGCAAAACTTGCCGGTGGAGTTGCTGTTTTGAGAATTGGCGCGTCAACTGAAGTCGAAATGAAAGAAAAGAAAGCACGCGTGGAGGATGCTCTCCATGCCACACGCGCCGCAGTGGAAGAAGGCATTATTCCTGGCGGCGGAGTTGCATTCATCCGGGCTATTAAGAAACTCGATGAGCTAAAACCAGAAAATGTTGATCAAAAAACTGGTATTAACATTATTCGTCGTGTGCTTGAAGAACCTTTACGTCAAATTGCAGCGAACGCTGGTTACGACGGCGCCGTTGTTGTGAACGAAGTTAAGAATGGCAAAGACGACTATGGATTCAACGCTCAAACTGAAAAGTATGAGAACCTCATGAAGTCTGGCGTTGTCGATCCGACAAAGGTTGCGCGCATTGCTATCGAGAATGCGGCAAGCGTTGCTGGTTTACTCTTAACGACCGAAGCGACGATTGTAGAAAAACCAGAGAAGAAAGAACCAATGCCTCCAATGCCGGGCGGTGGAATGGGCGATATGTACTAATCGGCTTTTCCCCAATATTCAAAAAACCCCTGAATTTTCAGGGGTTTTTTGTTTGTATTTCTAACAAAATACAAGATTTCGACCAATCGCTTCAATGGATAATTAGCCTTTCAATTTTTACACTATTGACATCTAAAACTAAAAATTGTAGGTTTATCAAAGACAAGGGTAATGGTTCTATTTTTTTGTTCTTCTTTTTTGAGGCAATAAATTTTTCAATGGATAATTTATACGGGGTGATATAAACGTTCCAACATAAAATAAGGAGGCACACAATGGCAAAAGTTCAACAACTTACTTTCTTGAAAGTACATACGAATGACGAACCCGGCGTACTGCTTCGTATTATGGAAGCATTAAAAGCGAAAAACATTTCGTTGAAAAGTTTATGGGGATTCGGCAAGCAAGATGGAAGCGCCGAAATTTACTTTATCGGAAAAGCTCCTGAAAAAATTGAGCAAGCGCTGCAAACCAATGAAATGGTAATCGAAAAAGGCGCCGCGTTCTTTACTCAAGGTACCGATAAAGCAGGCGCGCTTCTCAAAGCGCTCGAAACGCTTTCAGATGCAAAGATCAATATCAAAGGAATTCATGCGATTGCCGTAGGAGGAAAATTCGGTTCTCTGATCTGGGTGAACGAAAGCGACGTTCCGAAAGCAGCAAAAGCGCTGAACGCTCAATAATAAACTCAACAGCAAAAAAGGAAGCTTCAATCAATATCAAACATTGAAGGAGAATGTTTGTCTTTACTTATTCTAATTCACTACTTTCATCACTAATCATAAGGGATATATACTATGGATGCACTATTCAGCAAAACCGTTAAAGCAGGTTCGACAACGTACTTTATGGATGTTCGGGAAGCAAAGAACAACAAGAAGTATGTTACAGTAACCGCAAGTCAGCTTTCAAATGATGCGGAGAAGAAATTCACGAAGCGAAGCGTTACGGTTTTTAGCGACGTTGCAGAAGGATTACTCGATGCGTTAAAGAGCGCACAACAATCGCTCAGCGGCGAAGGGGAGTTCAGCCAGAAAGTCAAAAGCGGAAGAATTACGTACTTTGTTGATGTAAAGGAAGCAAAGAATAATTCTCGCTATCTCTCTCTTACATCATCACAACCTTCAAAGGAAGACCCAAAGAAGTATTCAAAACGAAGCATTGTTATCTTCAATAATGCAGCGGATAATTTTATCTCAGCGTTATCCGAAGTTTCAGAACATCTGAAATGAAATCTTAAAGGGCGAGGTTGTATTTACCGCTTCGCCCTTTTCTTCTCTTCTCCCATATAAACGAGTTTAATTTTTGCCTCGCGTGCGTAGCGTGTAATTCTATCATCTCGATAGAATTCTTTATAGTAAATTGTCGTGATGCCGCTGTTTGCAAGAAGTTTGAAACACGTCAGGCAAGGCGAGGCGGTAATGTAAGCTTCTCCTCCGTCGATCCGTACTCCATTTCGTGCCGCCTGCGCAACGGCATTTGCTTCTGCATGGATTGTTCGTACACAGTGACCGTTCTCCATTTCACATCCCACATCGTTGCAATGCGGCGCCCCACGTAAACTTCCATTGTAACCGGTGGAAAGAATTGTCCTATCGCGAACGATAACAGCGCCCACGTGCTTTCGATCGCAGGTGCTTCGGGTTGCAACCTGTTCCGCAATCTTCATAAAATATTCATGCCAATCGATGCGTTCGTTTTTCTTCATATCACCTCAATGTTTTTTATAGTATAGAAAATGATAGCGCTGAAAACAAGTGGCAGCGCCGAACGTCTTTCTCCTTGTTTGTTCTCACAATATTAAATAGATTTTTATGAACAATGAAAATATCTAATGACATAATCGAAGATATTCGCCGTGCAAACGATATTGTTGATGTCGTTGCGCCGTACGTACAATTAAAGAAGCGAGGGAAAAACTTCATTGGCTTATGTCCATTCCATTCAGAAAAAACCCCCTCGTTTACTGTGAGCGCTGAGAAACAAATGTACCACTGCTTTGGATGTGGAAAAGGCGGAAATGTCTTCACTTTTCTAATGGAAGTCGAGCGCCTTACATTTCCCGAAGCTGTGCGTTCACTGGCGTCGCGAGCTGGAATAACAATTCCTTCCGATACAACAGAAACCACACAGACGCATGATAAACGAGAACGCCTCTATGCGCTCTGCGCTTTTGCTGCAGAATGGTTCTACAAAAATCTTACGACGACAAAGGAAGGAAACTTTGCGCTGACGTATTGCGTTCAGCGCGGATTGCAAAATCGCACTATTCAAGATTATGGAATTGGATACTCGCCAAAGGGCTGGGAAACATTTGTCAACTACGCCGTCAGTAAAGGGTATTCAGCGGATGAACTTGTCAACGCTGGACTTGCGCGCCGAAGAGAAGATGGATCGCTCTATGATTATTTCCGTGGACGATTGATGTTTCCAATTATGTCGCCAAATGGTAAATTCATTGGATTTGGCGCCCGAAAACTTTACGACGATGATCAAATCGAAGGAAAATATATTAACTCGCCTGAGACGATCATCTATAACAAGAGCCAAACTCTCTACGGACTTTATCAGGCGAAAGACGCTATTCGCAAAGAGGATGCTGTTCTCTTAGTGGAAGGATATATGGATTTGCTGGCGCTGACGCAGGCTGGCTTTTTGAACGTTGTTGCTTCGAGCGGTACCGCGCTGACGGAAGAGCAACTTGCGCTCCTCAGTCGCTATACTCACAATCTGTATCTTGTGTACGATGCCGACGCTGCTGGTTCTTCCGCAACGGTGCGCGGAATCGATCTTGCGCTGGAAAAAAATTACCAGGTCCATGTTGTTTCGCTGCCGAACAATGAAGACCCTGATTCCTTCGTTCGCACTTATGGCGCCAATGAATTTCGAGAGCATTTGAAGAATGCGCTTCCATGGATTGATTTTAAGGCGCAGGAACTCTTCAACTCTCCCAGCGCTCAATCGCCCGATGGCAAAGCCTTGGCAATCAGACTTCTAATTCAAACTATTGCTAAAATTCCAGATGAACTCCGACAGAATATGTACATCAAGGAAATTGCTGAAAAGTATAAAGTGTACGAAAGCATTTTGTTCCAGGAATTAGAACAACACAAAAAGAAAGGGCAGAGAGAGAAATTCAGTAGCGGAAGAACTGCAAAGAAAATAGCCCCAAAGCAATCGAACGAGCAAGTACAATCTCGTTTGCCCTCAACAATTCAACCGCTCTCGGCGGAAGAGCGTGATCTTCTCAAAGTTATGCTCGAAGGAAATCCAGAAGTTATCGAGTTTGTTCTTTCTCACATTGAGATCGATAATTTTACAAATCCAGGCGCTCGCACGCTCGTTGAGTTGATACAACAGCATTATGAAGAATATGAAGGAAATCTTTCGCACGCATTGCTCGAGATGGAACTCGATCCTAACATTAAGAATTTATTAAGCGAACTTATGCTTGCGCGGTACACTCTAAGCCATGGCTGGCAGGAGATGGAAATAGAAATTGACGAAGCAAATCCATTTTTGCTCGCACGAGATGCTGTCGTTGCATTTCACCGCCGACTCATCAAACAACAAATTGAATTGAACAAAGAAGCGCTCAAGGAAGCGACGCTCGTTGGAGAGAGCGCCACGCCTTTCCTTCAACGCCAGCAGGAATTACTGCAGCAACTCAAAAGAATCGAATCGCCTGATTATCTAAAACTTGAACCATAGAAATAAGGAGAGAAGTATGCCAACAAAACGTGGAACGCCGCTGATGATGTATATTCGTGCAACCAGATGCGACTACTGCGGCTGCTGTGTGGGAGTGTGCCCGGAAGACGCAATTGAATTGATGGAATCACGAATTGCAATTATCGAAGAGCGATGCACAAATTGCCGTAAATGTGAATGGGCTTGTCCCTGGAAAGTGATTGAATTTCATCGGGAAGGCGTTGAACAACTTCCTCGAGTTCAACCATTATTTGTCAATTCCACTAATTCGAAATAGAGGTAGATATGATTAAAGAGTCTTATGATCTTATTGTAGTTGGAGCTGGTCCTGCAGGTTGTACAGCAGCGCGATATGCGGCTGCTTCTGGAGCTTCCGTACTTGTGCTTGAAAAAGATAGAGATGTTGGATATCCTGTTCGTTGCGGCGAAGCGGTCAGTCACGAAGGCGTCATTCAATTCATCGAACCAGACTCGAAATGGATTGCCT
>DAOOUW010000019.1:0-39278 GCA_035390885.1 Bacteroidota bacterium
TTTGTATCGCCTGGATCAATAATTCGCACTTTCTGCATCATTTGTCTCACAATAACTTCTATGTGCTTGTCATTGATCTTTACGCCTTGCATTCGATACACTTCTTGAATCTCGTTCACAAGGTACTCTTGCACCGCAGTAGTCCCTTTAATGCGCAAAATGTCATGTGGATCAATTGCTCCTGCAGAAAGTCGTTCTCCAGCATGAATAACATCGCCATCTTGAACAAGAATGTGTTTCCCTAATGGAACGAGGTAAGTCCGTTTATCTTTTCCATCGTGGCTTTGTACAAAAATTTCACGCGCCCCACGCTTTGGCTGACCGACTGTCACAGTACCATCAATTTCACTCACAATAGCCGGATCACTCGGATGACGTGCCTCAAAAAGTTCCGTAACACGCGGCAAACCACCGGTAATATCACGAGTCTTTCCAATATCACGAGGAATTTTTACAAGTATTGTCCCAGCTTGAATTTCTTCGCCATCTTCAACATTTAAATGTGCACGAGTTGGAACCGGATAACTAACTATTTTTTGTTCATCCTTATAAATTGCAATAGCAGGAACTAAGTTCCGCTCGCGACTATCGATAACTACTTTTTGAATGTGACCGGTTTGTTCATCAGGTTCTTCACGATAGGTTACATTTTCTTTTAAATCAACGTATCTGATGACGCCACCATATTCAGAGACAATGACAGCATTATATGGATCCCATTCGTAAATGATATCACCTTTTGCAACTTTTTGATTTTCACGCACTAATAAAGTTGCGCCATACGGCACATCATATTTTGTAAGTATTCGATTATCTTTATCGACAATATTTATAATACCGCTACGTCCCGTAACAACAAGTTTATTGTCGCTCTCTTGTACAATCGTTTTAATACCTTCGAACTGGATGCTTCCTTCAAACTTCGTTGAAATTTGTGATTGCGCTGCAATAAGACTGGCGGTACCGCCAGTGTGAAATGTCCGAAGTGTTAATTGAGTACCCGGTTCTCCAATGGACTGAGCAGCAATTACACCAACAGCAAGCCCAGGACTTACCAGATTACCCGACGTTAAATCTTGACCGTAACATTTGGCACAGACACCTCGTCGAGAATCACAGGTAAGCACTGAACGAATAATGACCGACTCTATGGATGTTTCAGAAATTCTTTGAACTTTATCTTCATCGATGAGTTCACCAGCTTGAACGAGAACTTCGTTGGTAAGAGGATCGATAACATCTTGAGATGCAACACGACCTAGAATTCTTTCTGCTAAAGGTTCCTTAATATCTTCTGCTTCCTTTAATGCCGATGTTGTTACACCTTGGATAGTTCCACAGTCCAATTCCGAGATGATAGCATCCTGAGCAACATCAATAAGGCGACGTGTAAGGTAGCCGGCATCTGCTGTTTTTAGTGCTGTATCTGCCAGTCCTTTTCGCGCTCCGTGAGTTGATATGAAATATTCGAGTACGGAAAGACCCTCACGGAAATTAGCAATAATAGGATTTTCAATTAACTCACCTGTTGCGCCAGAGAGACTCTTCTGCGGCTTTGCCATAAGACCACGCATTCCTGCTAACTGACGAACCTGCTCTTTCGAACCACGTGCGCCAGAATCAACCATCATAAAGAGAGAATTAAATCCATCACGATCTTTCTGCAGAGTTTCAAATAACTTGTCTGCAATGCGGCTTGTAACACGCGTCCATATATCTATGACTTTGTTGTATCGTTCACCATTCGTAATAAACCCACGGAAGTATTGAGATTCAACATTTTCAACATCTCTTTGTGCTTTTGCAACTAATTCAGATTTCTCTTTTGGAATAATAACATCATCCACAGATACAGACAAACCACCTGTTGTTGCAAATGTAAAACCAAGATTTTTCAATCGATCCAGGAATTGTGCAGTAACAAGATTCCCATATCGTCGGAAAACGGATGCGATAATTTGAACAAGACGCTTTTTGTTGAGAAGTTCGTTCACGTATGGCATTCCAGATGGCAGAGTTTGATTAAAAATTACTCGTCCTGTAGTTGTGTCAATCATTTCATTTCCAATACGCACTTTTATATGGGCATGGAGACTTACTTTGCCTTGATCGTATGCAATAATAACTTCTTCCGGTGAATAAAATAATTTCCCTTCGCCAAGGTCGCCCGCTTTCGATTTTGTCAAGTAGTAACAACCAAGAACTTGATCTTGCGTTGGTGTTACGATTGGCGCGCCATTTGCTGGAGAAAGGATGTTGTGACTCGATAGCATAAGCAATCGTGCTTCTAACTGTGCTTCGTACGATAACGGTACGTGTACAGCCATTTGATCACCATCGAAATCTGCATTGAATGCAGTACACACCATTGGATGTATTCTAATTGCCTTTCCTTCTACAAGTACTGGTTGGAATGCCTGAATACCAAGACGATGAAGCGTTGGGGCTCGGTTTAATAATACAGGATGTCCATCGATAATGTTTTCAAGAATATCCCAAACTTCTGGTCCTTTTTTATCTACCAACTTTTTCGCACTCTTTACTGTTTTTGCTAATCCACGTTCGATGAGTTTCCGAATAATGTGTGGTTTAAATAATTCGACTGCCATATCTTTGGGCAATCCACATTGGTGTAATTGTAATTCTGGACCAACCACAATAACAGATCGGCCTGAATAATCAACACGCTTGCCAAGCAGATTTTGACGAAATCGACCTTGCTTTCCTTTTAACATATCAGAAAGCGATTTAAGCGCTCGATTATTATCGGAACGCACTGCACTCACTCGACGTGAATTATCGAACAATGAATCAACCGCTTCCTGAAGCATTCGTTTTTCATTACGAAGAATAACTTCTGGAGCTTTAATTTCGATTAATCGTTTGAGACGATTATTGCGAATAATGACACGACGATACAAATCGTTAAGATCCGAAGTAGCAAAACGACCTCCTTCAAGAGGAACAAGAGGACGCAACTCTGGCGGAATCACAGGAACCACTTCCATAACCATCCACTCTGGCCTGTTTTGTACGCCTTCTGGAGGATTACGAAATGCCTCTACAACGCGAAGTCTCTTTAATAATTCCTGCTTTTTTTGTACTGAAGTTTCTGTGGCAATATCTGCTCGAAGATTAGCGGCAAGTTCATCGACAGCCACCTTCTTCAACAGGTCTTTTATTGCATCGCCGCCCATTTTTGCAATAAATTTCTTTGTATCATCGTCGTCTAAATCCTGGTTACCTTCTGGTAGAGAGGATAAAATTTCTAAATATTGTTCTTCTGTAATTAAATCGAGTTTTTGTAAACCGGTTGGTCCTGGGTTGATTACAACATAAGACTCATAGTAAATAATTTTTTCAAGCTCCTTGCCGCCAATGCCAAGTATCATTCCAATTTTACTTGGAACTGATCGGAAGTACCAAATATGTACTATTGGTACAGCAAGAGAGATGTGTCCCATGCGTTCCCGTCTTACGCTTTTTTGCGTTACTTCAACACCGCATCGGTCGCAGGTAATTCCTTTATAGCGAATACGTTTATACTTTCCGCAGTGGCATTCCCAGTCGCGTACGGGTCCAAAAATTTTCTCGCAGAACAATCCATCTTTTTCAGGACGGAACGTTCTGTAATTTATTGTTTCGGGTTTCGTTACTTCACCGTGCGATCGACTCAAGATCATATCTGGTGAAGCAAGACTGATTGTGATTTTTGAAAAACTTTTACGTGTTGTCGATTCTTGTGTTCCTAAAGGCATATTGCCTCCATAATTTCATTTTCAAAATAAAACTTCATATTGAATTTAATAGCTATTTCTTGAGGTATGATCATTCAATTTTTACCTCTAATCCAAGTCCTTGAAGTTCACGTACCAGCACATTAAATGATTCCGGAATATTTGGTTCGGGTAAATTATCTCCCTTAACGAGAGCTTCATAGACTTTGGCGCGTCCCGTAACGTCATCTGATTTCACTGTAATAATTTCCTGCAATGCATGGGCAGCGCCATATCCTTCAAGAGCCCAAACTTCCATTTCACCGAACCGTTGTCCACCAAATTGCGCTTTACCGCCTAATGGCTGTTGTGTAATGAGAGAGTATGGACCAATGGAACGTGCATGGATTTTATCTTCAACCATATGGGAAAGCTTCATCATATAGAGATAACCGACCGTAACTTCCTGATCAAATGGTTCACCTGTTCTCCCATCGATGAGAACTGTTTTAGAACTTTTTGGAAGACCGACTTTTACTAATTGTTCCTGAACATCTTCCCACAGAGCTCCATCGAAAATCGGCGATGCATATTTAACGCCAAGTTCGTGACCAGCCCATCCAAGAGCAACTTCGAAAAGTTGTCCAAGATTCATACGAGATGGTACGCCTAATGGATTAAGAATGATATCGATAGGTTTACCATTCGGTAAAAAAGGCATATCCTCTACTTTAACCACAGTGGAAACAACACCTTTATTGCCATGTCGACCAGCCATTTTATCACCGACTTGTAATTTCCGCTTTTTTGCAACATATACTTTTGCAAGTTGCACAATCCCTGGAGCGAGCTCATCTCCTAATTGAATTTTGTTTTTCTCATGGCGGTACATCTCTTCAATTTCGCTCTGTTTCTGACGATAGTTTTCGTAAATACGAACTACGATGTTGTGCTTTCGTTTATCGTCAACCCAAGGTTGAGATATATCCAGTGCGTCTAAGTTTTCCATTTGCGAAAATGTATCATCTTTAAGTTGAACTCCAGCGCGGATTACAACTTCATTATCCGTATTGCGGATACCAATAGATTTTTCGCCGTCTAAAACTTGTCCAAGTTTCTTACCTAATTTTTCCTGCAGTTCTCGCAAATCACGGCGCTGAGAGCGTTCAAGGGCTTCGAGTTTCTTTTTGTCTTCTTTCTTACTTTCCGTGTCTTTCTTTTTTCGACTAAAGAGTTTCGTCGCAATAACAATGCCTTTCATTCCTGGAGGCGCTTTTAAGGAAGCATCTTTGACATCTCCAGCTTTATCACCAAATATTGCTTTCAAAAGTTTTTCTTCCGGCGTAGGATCAGTTTCACCTTTCGGCGTAATTTTTCCAATAAGAATGTCGCCCTCATTAACATAGGCGCCAACACGGATTATTCCATTTTCATCGAGCTCTTTCGTAGCTTCTTCGCTTACATTAGGAATTTCACGAGTAAGCTCCTCTTCTCCACGTTTTGTATCGCGCACTTGAAGTTCAAATTCTTCGATATGCACCGAAGTAAAGACATCTTCGGCTACTAAACGTTCGCTAACAATGACGGCATCTTCAAAATTATATCCTCGCCATGGCATAAATGCAACAAGCACGTTTCGCCCAAGCGCTAATTCACCGCCATCTGTGGCGCAACCATCAGCAAGAACATCTCCCTTTTTAACTCGCTGACCCTCCTTAGCAATTGGTTTTTGGTTGATACAGGTGTCCTGATTCGTTCTATGGAATTTAATAAGTTTGTATTCTACGCGTCTCTTATCGTCAAAACTGACAATTGCTTCCGTGCTATTTTCATCAATGTCGTACAATACAATAATACTTTCGCTGTCAACTTTTTCGACGACTCCATTTCGTTCGGCAATAATAAGGGAACGAGAATCTCGCGCCACGCGCTCTTCCAAACCTGTTCCAACAATTGGCGATTCTGGACTGAGCAATGGTACCGCTTGACGTTGCATGTTCGATCCCATCAACGCTCTGTTAGCATCGTCGTTCTCAAGGAACGGAATCAGCGCTGCTGCAGCGCTAACAATTTGGTTCGGAGCAACGTCCATATATTGAATTTTTTCAGGCTCCACTACCGGATAGTCGCTTGTATATCTCGCTTTAATACGTTCTTCCAAAAATCTTCCACGTTCATCAATTTTTGTATTTGCCTGCGCGACAATAATTTCCTCTTCTTGTTCGGCGGTTAAGAACTCGACCTCTTCGGTTACTCTTCCATTCTTAACTCGACGATACGGAGTTTCGATAAATCCGAAATCATTAATCCGTGCATGAATGCACAAAGAAGATATAAGCCCAATATTTGGACCTTCGGGAGTCTCAATTGGGCACAAACGTCCATAGTGCGTATAGTGTACGTCACGAACTTCAAAGCCAGCGCGCTCTCGCGTTAACCCGCCGGGTCCAAGCGCTGAGACACGTCTCTTGTGCGTCATTTCAGATAATGGATTTGTCTGGTCGAGGAATTGTGAAAGTTGATTCGTACCAAAGAAAGCATTAATAACACTTGTAATAGTACGTGCATTGACTAGATCTTGAGGCGTTATGGTTTCAGCATCACGCAAATTCATACGTTCACGAATCGTACGTGTCATCCGAGACAACCCGATGTTAAACTGTTGTGCAAGTTGTTCGCCAACCGTACGAACACGCCGATTTCCTAAATGGTCAATATCATCGACTGTACGTTTCCCTTGTTGCAAATCAATGAGATACTTGATAATTGCAATAATATCTTCCTTTGTCAACGTTGTTACATCTTCAGGGACGGAAAGATTTAACTTAATGTTCATTCGGTGCCGACCGACATCGCCAAGATCGTATCGTTTCGGATTAAAGAAGAGGCGATCGATCAGATTCTTTGCAGTATCAAGATCGGGAGCTTCTCCGGACCGAAGCTGTAGATAAATTGTTTCAAGAGCGTCTTCTGAGGATCGCGATGAATCTTTTAAAATTGTATTAGCAATAACTGACCCTGATTCCGACTCCTCAGTTTTCAAAAACCGAATTTTTTTGATATTAGCTTTTTTAATTTGTTTGATGTGTTCTTCGGTCAGTTTAGTATCTTTAGTAATAAAGATTTCACCCGTCTTTTTATCAAACACATCGCTACAAATTTTCCGTTCGATGTAATCCGTCAAATTGACTTTTGCAACATCAACTTCTTCGACAAGTCCAAAAAGATCTAAGATTTCATCGTCTGAAGAATAACCTAGAGCGCGGAGAAGCGTAGTAACAGGGAATTTCTTTTTCCTATCGATGTATGCATACATTACATTGTTAATGTCGGTCGCAAATTCAATCCATGAACCTCTAAATGGAATGATTCGCGCAGAGTACATCATTGTTCCATTTGGATGCATCGTTTCACCGAAGAAAACGCCAGGGGAACGATGTAACTGGCTTACCACTACTCGCTCTGCGCCATTGATGATAAACGTGCCTCGATAAGTCATTGCAGGCAGATTACCAAGATATACTTCCTGTTCAACAGTATCAGTATAATCTTTACTTCCTTCTTTCTTTGCTGAGAGGCGAAGTTTTGCCTTCAACGGGACTGCATAGGTAAGTCCTCGCTCCTGGCATTCTTCCACAGAGTACTTAGGCTTCTCAACGTTATAGTTAAGAAACTCAAGGAGAAAATTTTCGCGAGCATCTGAGATTGGAAAATTCATTTCAAAGACTTGTTGCAGGCCTATTTTTTTTCTACGATGGGATGGAACATCTGCTTGCAAAAAATTATTAAATGAATCGATTTGTACATTCAGTAGGTCGGGAATATCTATCACCGACGGAATTCGTGCGAACGATATGCGTTCGCTCTTTTCATTGGATTGGCTTTTCAACGTTACCACTCCTTAAATTTTATGTAATGATAAACTATCGATGAGCGCTTTGTACACTCATCAAACCTCATACTTCATCAGCGCTATAGACAGCGGAAGCCGATGATTCGTTTCAAACAAAATCTCGAACCATCGGCTTATAATCATCAATTCTTGTGTTGCAACCACAATGGAAAGGATGGTCACTTTAACTCAACTGTTGCGCCAGCTTCTTCAAGCTCTTTTTTGAGTTTCTCGGCTTCTTCTTTATTAAGCCCTTCTTTCACAATTTTTGGCGCGCCGTCAACAAGGTCTTTTGCTTCTTTAAGTCCTAATCCGGTTGCAGCACGCACAACTTTAATGACGTTAATTTTTTGTGCGCCACTGTTCTTTAATTCAACTGCAAATTCCGTTTTCTCTTCTACAGCTGGAGCAGCGGCGGATGCACCGGCTGCGGATGGCATCATACCTCCCATAACGATTGGAGCTGCTGCAGTAACACCGAATTTATCTTCAAGAGCTTTTTTGAGTTCTACGGCTTCGAGTAAAGTGAGCTTTTCAATTTTTTCAACGATTTCTTCAACGACTGACATTTGTATTTTCTCCTTATTGTATAATTAAAATTTAAAAATAAACTTAGGCTGCTTTTTTCTTTTCTATTGCATCAAGCACAAGTACCACATCGCGTAATACTGCGTTAAGCGTATTAACGATTCCTGATACTGGCGCTTCCACACAACCAAGTATAGAGGCAATAACTTCCTTTCGGCTCGGCATACTCGCAAGTTGGTCAAGCTTAGAACCATCGTATACTTGTTTCTCAATAATAGCCGCTTTGAGAGTAAGCTTACCACCTTTATCAGAGAATTTTTTAATCACTTTTGCCGGTACCGAGGGATCATCATAAGAAAAAGCGACCCCGGTTGGTCCAACTAACTTGTCGAATACATGATCATATCCCTGGAGTTGTTCGAGAGCTTTTCGAATCAGTGTATTTTTTATAACAGTGTACTCTACTCCATTCTGCCTGAATTCGCGGCGAAGATTTGTTTCTTCCGAAACTGTAATTCCGGAAAAATCAGCAAAGTACATTGCAACCGACCGAGAAGCTTTCTCTGCAACCTCAGCAATGATTGCTTCTTTTTCACTTCGTTTCATAATGTCCCTTTATAATTTGTGTTGAATGAGAAGCTCCCGCTTATAGGCGGGACATTCAACAACTATGTTCTATCTAGAGCGCGTAATTTCAAATTAAATCAAACTGCAGCTGCTTCTTGTTTATTGATTCGAATTCCTGGTCCCATTGTTGTCGAGACAGCAATTCCTTTAATATATTGACCTTTTGCAGATGCAGGTTTTGCACGTACTATCGTGCTCAAAAACGCTTGAATGTTTTCAACTAATTTTTCTTTTTCAAAATTTGCTTTTCCAACAATTGCGTGAACATTTCCTTCTTTATCCACACGGAATTCAATTTTACCTGCCTTCACTTCTTTTACAGCCTTTGCAACATCTGGTGTAACAGTGCCGCTTTTAGGATTAGGCATAAGTCCCCGAGGACCAAGAATTTTACCAAGCTTGCCAAGGTCCCCCATCACATCAGGCGTAGCAATAATGACATCGACATCAGCCCACCCTTGTTGAATTTTCTCTAAGTAATCTTTATATCCAACGTAATCTGCGCCGGATGCTTTTGCTTCTTCATCTTTCGGAGGCTTTGCAATAACAAGCACTCGAACTTCCTTTCCAATTCCATGCGGCAACGATACTGTTCCTCGAATAGCTTGATCAGCTTTTTTAGGATCGACTCCAAGACGAACAGAAATATCAACCGACTCAGGAAACTTTGCTGTCGCTGTTTGTTTTAAAAGTTCTACTGCTTCAGAAATAGAATATTCTTTCTTCGCAATTTTTCCTGCTACTGCAGTATATCGTTTACTATGTTTCTTCATATTTCAACTCCATCAATCTTCTACTGTAATTCCCATACTACGCGCAGTGCCTGCAACCATACTCATTGCATCTTCTATTGTCGCAGCATTCAAATCGGGCATTTTTAATTCTGCAATTTCACGTACTTGCTTTTTCGTTACTTTGCCAACCTTTTTACGATTCGGTTCGCTAGAACCTTTCTCAACTTTTGCAGCTTTTATGAGAAGCGTTGCAGCAGGAGGCGTTTTGGTGATAAATGTAAATGATTTATCACTATACACTGTAATAATAACAGGAATAATCAGCCCCTGCTGATCCTTAGTGCGAGCATTGAATTGCTTGCAGAATTCCATTATGTTGACGCCTTTTTGACCAAGGGCAGGTCCAACCGGAGGCGCTGGGTTTGCCTGACCAGCTGGTATTTGAAGTTTAATAAAACCAACAACCTTTTTTGCCATTCTTTTTCCTCTTCAATAATTTCTTTTATTTTTCCAATTCAACCTGTGAAAAATCAACCTCGACGGGAGTTTTACGTCCAAATATACTCACCATCACTTTCACTTTTAACCGCTCTGAATTTACGTCTTGTATAAATCCATTAAAATTATTAAACGGACCATCAACTACCTTTACCGCATCGCCAACATGGAATGGAACATCCACAACCTCTTGCACATCGCTTTTCTGCTGCTCCATTCTTCCTATAAGGCGGCGCACTTCCTCTGCTCGTAAAGGCGCTGGATTATTTTTATCTGGAACAAATCCCATAACTGACGGGGCGTCAAGAATTAAATGTTTAGTATCTTTATCCAACAGCGCTTCGACGAGTACATATCCTGGAAAGAAATTTTTTACACGAGATTTCTTTTTTCCATCTTTAATTTCAAAGACTTTCTCTGACGGAATCAAAACGTTACTGATTTTATCCTGTAATCCAGAACGCGTCACTTCTGCCTCGATATAATTTTTCACCTTGGCTTCGTGACCCGAATATGTGCGCACAACGTACCAGTGTTTTTCCAACGTTCAGTTTCCTCTAAAAAATTGCTTTCAGCACAGAGCTCACAGCATAATCAACAAGCCATGTAAAAACTGCAATGACTAATGATAAGATGATGACAATTTTAGTAGACTCCATTAATTCATTCCAGGTAGGCCATGTTACCTTACCCATTTCTCTCTTAACATCTGCAAAAAAATTTATAATCTTATCTTTCATCGTTGTGCAAATCCTTCCATTCTTTTGTGCAATCTATAAATACCGCACGTGAGGAGGGAGTCGAACCCCCAACCTGCGGTTTTGGAGACCGCTGCTCTGCCAATTGAGCTACTCACGTGTCTCACACCATAAAGGTGAAGGTTACTTCGTCTCCTTGTGAACCGTACGCTTATTACACCAGGGACAGAATTTTTTATATTCGACACGACCCGTTTGCTTCTTCTTATTTTTCGTAGTGGAATAATTCCGATGCTTACATGTTGTGCATTCTAACGTTATAATATCTCGCACTGTTTGCTCCTCATTCTTTAAAATCTAAAATGTATTTGCATTCGTTCTTTAGAGCTTGCGACCGGGATTGAACCGGTGACCTCTTCCTTACCAAGGAAGTGCTCTACCAACTGAGCTACGCAAGCGCTCATCGCAAAGCGCTTTCAAATCTAAACGTAAAAGAACAATTACCATCTTACTTGAGCGGGAGACGGGACTCGAACCCGCGACCAACAGCTTGGAAGGCTGTGACTCTACCAACTGAGTTACTCCCGCTTATCAAATAACTTTACTTCTGCGAACTCGCAACCAATCCCGCTACAATGCGGGATGACTCTACCAACTGAGTTACGCCCGCTTATCAAATAACTTTCTTCTACAAACCCGCAACCAATCCCGCTACAATGCGGGATGACTCTACCAGTTTCTTTCTCGTCGTTCCTTTCAAAACCGTGGGCAGGGGAGGATTCGAACCTCCGAAGGCATAAGCCGTCAGATTTACAGTCTGATGCGTTTAACCACTTCGCTACCTACCCAACTTTCTCGCTCGAGCTGGCGATCGGACTTGAACCGATGACCTGCTGATTACAAGTCAGCTGCTCTACCAGCTGAGCTACGCCAGCATTCCGTTTGATGCAATCTCATTCCTTTTGCGATCCTTCGTGAATCGCATTCTTGCACTTTCACTTTATAAATACTTGGCAAGGCTTACAGAAAGTCGAACTTTAAATATAGAAATAATTTGTAAATAGTCAACGCTTGGAATGAAGAAATTTTTTACTTTTTGGCATATTACCCTGAATTATTTATCCTCTATCGCTATAGCTTGAGGATAAATTTCACACCAGCGCCGCGTCCATCTCATCATTTCCTGACAATAGTTCATAAGATCGCGTCCAACTATACCCTTCGGCTGAACGTTTCCCAACGAATATTTCATCATCCGATATTGAAGGGCATCCGTTGAATTTATGATTCGAACCATCATACCCCACGGAACACGCTGTAATGCTCGTGTAAATTCACCTTCGACTCGCACATCAACAAAAACAGGACGTCCTTCCTCCAACGATTTCAAAACAATATCTTCGAGCAATTTTTCCCAACGCTGCTGAATTATTGCAGGAACGTACGGCTGGTTGTGTTCGAACTTTTGAAGCTCTTCCATAAACTGCGAAATCGATCCATCACATTTTTGAGCCAACCATGGCGCTTTATTTCGTAATTGTTCATAGTACCAAACACGATTCTTGAGCAAATGAAAATCAATGGCAAGGATATCCGTTCTAAACTTCTCAACATTCTGTAAATAAAGAGAAGGTGAAATAAAATAATCCCACAAACCAGATATCACCACCGCATTTGGCGGAAGTTCATTCATTGTTTTCACCGCAAACAGTTCTGCAGCATTGTTCTTGCTCTCATCAACATTTTCTTTATGATACGACCATTGTGCAAATGGCAATAACAAACCAAAAATAAGGAGCACTACCTTTGGCATTTTCCACTGCTTCATCAGAAATTTGAAACTCACGAATAAACCAATCGTACAAAAATAAGCAACGACAAGATATGCAAGAAGATAGTACGGCTCTATATCGAAAATATCGTAGTTCACTGAATAGAAAATTGTCGAAAGGAAAAGAATAAGAAGAAACCAAAAGTACGATCGCTTCTTCTTCCACATAGCAACACATCCGATACCCACAAAAAACAAAAGAGGCAGAAAAAATTCATTATGAAAATTTTTACCAAAACGATCGAGTTGATGTTGAGCAACATCCCATCCTTCGAACATCCATACACGGTATTGCTTTCCGCTCACATGCCAAAGGAAGCGTTCAATCGAGGTTGGATTTCCCCACGTTAACGGCGGGCGCTGAGATGCGCGAATTGGCAAATACAAATACAATGACAAGCTAATGCCAAATAAGAGAACAATGCTTGCGACAATGTTCAACCGCCGAATATTCCATTGCTTCCTTTCTTTGTATAGTAAGTAGATTAAACCGGGTATTACAAGTATCGTTGTCATATGATTTGAGAAACTCAATCCTATAACATAGAGAGTAAAAAGAAGATACCGGATTGCCTCGCTCTGATTCTCACTATTTACAGCTTTCTGAATGCCGTACATTATAAGTGAAATAAAAAAGAAATGAAGAGAGTACACTTCAATATTCGTCGATTGCGACCATACCGTTGATGAAAACGCAAGAATACACGCGCCAATAAATGCAGAAGATCGAATAAGCCATTCCTCTGATTTTCGTTTTCCTTCCAATTTTTCAATTCCATTCCGAATTGTAAAATAGAAAACCACGAGGGCGCTTATGACAAGAAGTACCGCCAGAGCATTTAGTTGGACAATCAATCTCATTCCAGACGGGATCATTGATATACATCTTCCAAGCAGTGTAAATAAAGGATATCCCGTAGGATGAGCTATCGATAAAGTGTAGCAAACAGTTGCAAGTTCTCCGCTATCCGTAAATCCAATCGAATGATTCATTGTACTTCCATACACAATTCCAAGCGCACAGAGAAGTACAATCAAATATCCGTCAATGTGTAATTTTTTTACCATAGCTATTCATCGTTTTGTCTTGAGTTCAATAAAATTACAGAAAAGTACCAAGAAAACCACAGACAAATTTCATATTTTATATTGTTTTTTCGACCTCTCTTTTGTACGTTGTGAACGAAAATATTTCTATAGTAAGACTATGGACATTAAAACAATTGCACTAATCGGAGTTGGGAAAAAAGGAACATCGTTAGCTCGTCAACTTATCGAACGGGGATTCGATGTAACTCTCTACGATGTCAACGCAACACTTTTGAGACGTTCCGTTGAATCCATCAAAAATGAATTGCGTCAGTCGGCACAACAACGCCGTATTACCACTGAACAGATGCAGGAAGCGCTCATTCATATAAAATCAAAAACATCTTTACCAGATGTGGGAAGTTGCGATGTTATTATCGAAACAGTTCCTGACAATCTTCAAATAAAAAAAGATATTTTGAAGCATCTTGATAACCATGCAAAAAATTCATCGGTAATTTGTACAACAACATCCTTATTCACAGTATCTTCTGTTGCATCATTAGCAAAAAATTTCCATCGCATCATAGGATTGCACTTGTTCTTCCCTATCGAATCCTCGCAAGTTATCGAAGTGATTCCAACGCTCAGAACATCGAAAGAAGCTATTGAAGCAGCTATCTCTATTGCCCGACAATTAGGGAAAGAACCAATTCTATCAAAAGATATTCCAGGCTTTATCATCGAACGGGCGCGTCAGGCGTGGTTCCTCGAAGCTCTTCGAATTGTAGAAGATGACGTTGCTGATCATGACCAAATTGACCGATTGGTTACAATGAACAAGCTCCATCCAGAAGGACCTTTTCATCAAATGGATCAGCAGGGACTGGATCATATTTTTCAAGAAAGCGTTCAGTACTTTCAGCAGCGATTTTATGATTCTCGCTTTCTACCTTCCCTTCTTCTCCAGCAAATGACTGAACTTGGACTACTTGGAAAACAGTCCCATCAAGGTTTTTATTCTTACGAAGAAGAAAATCAATGAATAAATCTTCACATTCTCACTCGGCAACAAAACAAAAAGAAAAACAGAGTTCCTCGCATCCAACAGTTTACATTTGTGGCGAATCACCTTTAGTGGAAGAAGCTGCACTTCGGTGCGCATCTTCTGGTTATGCTGTTAAGGTTCATTGGAATACCTCGCCAACCGAAACTGCTCAACCTCTGCCGACATCAATCACAACAGTAAATACAATTCCAGATAATACCGCAATTGCCTTCGAGCTAACAAACACCGACATTGACGTTAAGAAGAAAAATATTCAAAAGATGGGCGAGCATCTTCCGCCAACGACTCCAATTCTATCTTCTTCAGTTACAGTTACAGCCACAGAACAAGCCAATTGGATCGAACATAAATACAGGCTCGTTGGAATTGGCGCATTTCCAACTCTTCTATCAAAGCCGCTTATTGAGGTTGCTCCAACAATTTATACACCAAAAGAAACGCTTCAAGTAGTATCTAATTTCTTTGCGCCATTACATTCAGCTATCGAAATCGTTGAAGATCAAGTTGGACTGATACAGCCGAGATTGCTGTGCAGCTTCATAAATCATATTTACTTTGCGTTGGGAGAGAGCATTGCGCCTCCAGACGATATTGATCGCGCAATTACTCAAGGGTTACAATTTTCGGTAGGTCCAATCGCCCTTTCTGAGACATTTGGATTCAAGCAAATTTATGCAACCTTACAAGCGCTTCAACGAGGCAATACACCTCATCTCTATCCAATTGCACCGCTTATTCAACAGTTTGCAACAACAGGACGATGGTGGAAGAACCAACAAATGGAGAACAATGCATGAAGAAAATTATTGCACTCATAGTACTTGGTATATTTCCAACGCTCTTTCTTTATTCACAGCCTAAATTATCAATCAATACCACAGAGTTGAATTTAGGAAAGATTACAAGCGGCGAGATCGCTAAAGGCAAAATTATACTTAAAAATATTGGAAACGAGGAACTTGTTATCAATTCAATTCAGCCTTCATGCGGATGCACAACTGTAAAACAGCCAAAACATAATCTTGCGCCGAACGAGGAAGATGTTGCAGAGATAGAATTCAATTCTGCCGGTTACTATGGACAAGTAACAAAGTTCGTAAACATTTCAACGAACGATCCTTCTGCTCAGAATACCACAGTCAAATTACTTATTGATGTTGAAGAAATACTCGTACCTGAATCCCGAATGAACTGGTTGGGAGAAATTGCTCTCAATGATTCTGTAACAAAAACCATTACTTTAACGAATACATCTGAAAAGCCTATCCTTATTAAAAATGTTCTTACTTCTGCGCCGAATGTTTCGGTTAAATGGGAAAAAGCTAAAATTTCCCCAAAGGAACAGTATTCAATACAAGTTACCGTTAAACCTGTTCAGCGAGGTTTTAGAAATGAATATGTATGGCTCGAAACAAATAATCCCAAGCAACCAAGGTACGAAGTGAAAATTTCATTCATCGGCAAATAGTTGAGTGCACAATGAAGAAGCAACAAATTATTGAGATTTGTCTACTTGTTGGATTATCGATTGTGATTGGATTTTTGTACACATACATCACCCATCAAGGATTCTTTGCACCGCCCAAACAAGCAAAGGCACACCAACAGCTGGAAATCATTGCTCTTCCACAAGCAAAGGAAGCCTACTATTCTGGCTCAGTACGATTCATTGATGCGCGCAATGAATTTGAATTCAAACTTGGGCATATCCGTGGTGCAATCGACATTCCACTCCACGACTTCGACCGATACCAGACGGTACTCTCAGAGATACCAAAAGATGTTTTACTCATTGTGTACTGCGACGGAGTGCAATGTAATTCAAGTATTGAACTTGCGAAAAAATTATCAGAGCTTGGTTTTTCAAATATCAAAGTATTTTTTGGAGGATGGCAAGAGTGGAGAACAGCCGGTCTACCAATAACGCAATAAAAACTATTGTCGAACATCCAATTACAAATCTTGTCGTGCGATGTTTGCTCGGCGGCATTTTTCTCTACGCTGGATTAGGGAAGCTCATTGCCGTAGATGATTTTACTCAATCAATTCTCAACTACAAAATATTCTCGGAAAATATTGCAGTATTATCAGCAACTGTAATTCCGTGGCTTGAAGTTCTCTGCGGTATTTCACTCATTCTTGGAATCTATCAACGCGCTTCAACAATTATAATTACCGGTTTGCTTGGAATATTTACGCTCCTTGTGCTGTGGGCTTTAATGCATGGATTGGATATCTCCTGTGGGTGCTTTACTCAGGATCCAAATGCAGGCAAAATAGGATGGCTAAAAGTTCTTGAGAACTGCGGCTATATTCTTTTAGGCGTGTTCCTGTTAACGCAACCCGAAAGTCCCCTCACTTTCTTATCGCTATTTTCCCGTAAAAAAATTGAAGAAAATTCTAATACAACTCCGCCTGAAGAAAATAATGATTCTACCGATTAGCGACGATCTATTTTTAAAAACGCTGAGCCTCGAAGATGCATCGGCTCTCTTCGCACTCATCAACAAAAACAGGCATCATCTTCGCGAATGGTTACCGTGGGTCGATGCAAATTCAACGATAGAGCACACAGAAGCATATATCGAATCTGCAATTCAGCAGAAGCTGGCGAACTATGGATTTCAATGCGGCATCTGGTACCACAATCAACTTGCGGGTATTATTGGCTACCATACAATTGACTGGCACAATAAGAATGTTGAACTCGGATATTGGTTAGGGCAAGAATTTGAAGGCAAAGGAATTATGACGCGCGCATGCCGTGCGCTTATCGATTACGCTTTCGATGAATATCATCTCCATCGAGTGCAAATTCGATGCGCAACTGGAAACAATCGAAGTCGCGCTCTCATCGAACGACTTGGACTCATTCAGGAAGGCATTATGCATCAGGCAGAATTCCTTTACGATCACTATGTCGATCTCTACGTTTACGGAATAACAGAAGATATTTGGCGTACGCTTCAGAACAAAAGATTTGAGACGCAAGCTCATCACTAATTCTTTGTGGAGGGTAATATGGCTGAAATCCTTTTACGCACGGCACATTTGCTTATGTTTGGGTTGATGGTCGCTGGTCTCACAGGATGTATCATTTTAGAATTCCATCAGCGCTCGATTTCAACGACAAAGGAAATTTTGCGCATTTTCTCCCTCATTCAAAAAATACATCTCCTTGTTCCGATTTCTGGATTACTGCTTCTCCTCACCGGCATTGTATTGCTGAAGTACAATTTTGGATATGATATTCAACATGTGTTTGGAAGCGGCTGGTTAACTGCAAAGATAATTCTGTTTGCATTCCTCCTTGTCAATGGAGTAATATTTGGAACCATTCTTCTCAATCGCCGCACGCGTCTCTTGAAAAATGAAACGGAAGACAATCTCTCTCAAGAAGCTATCGAGACACTTTCCGTCTTTCGGAAAAATATTGCAACATATTACATCGTACAATCTTTTTTACTTATTCTCATTGCCGCACTATCGGTATATGGAGGAACTCAATAATCCACGAGCAAAGAGAATAAAATAGATGGGAAATAATAAATCGGTTGGGGAATCGGTTCCTAAGTAACCTTATAAGGCATCTTAAAGAAACAACCTTTTTCATGGTTTCTAATAAATAATTTGGGATAATTTAACTATTCATATTCATATTATTTCAAATATTGCTTAACAAACTGGGCTATGTACAGCGGCGGATTGGCGAGAGGTTACTCTTCCATACTCTCAATTATTAATGCGGGTAATAAAATTTCAAAATGGTAATGACATTGCCTTTACATTAGCCTATGTTAGACATATACTGCTTTTAGCTTTTTTTTTAATGTCTTTTCGTGCTTCAATTCACATTCCCAAATTCTAATTACTGTCCACTTTTTTGTTATTAACATTTTTGTTACAATTTTATCTCGTTGTTTATTTCGAGCAATTTTTGTCTGCCAATATTCAAAATTATCTTTTGGCTTTGTATTTCGACAATCGTGCCCGTGCCAAAAGCATCCGTCAATAAAAATGGCAATCCTTTGCTCAGAAAACACAAAATCGGGCTTGCCATATAGTTTAAAATTTCTACGCCACCCTTTGATTTTGTTTTCTTTAAAGTATTCGATCACTTTCATTTCGGTGGATTTGTTGTGGTAGCTCTTAACTTTCCGCATTATTTCACTGCGTTGTTCTTTTGTAAAAGTGTCAGCCATTGCGTTTTGTTACACTTATCCAAGAATTGTCGAAGCCCAATGCTTTTAAAATTTTTTCTTTGTCTAATGTTTCAGGTTGTTTGATTTTAATAACTAAACTTTTTTTGGGTACGTCTTCTATTATTGTAAACTGCGAGCCGTGGGGTTGCCAAGTAAACCGGTGTTCGCCTGTTGATTTTTCCAATCCCTGTAGATTTCTGTTATTATTCCACTCCCACGTAAAAAGTTCGGGGTCATAGCGAATTGTATCAAATTCAAAAACGACCACTTCTGTCAAATTGTTTGATTTTATCAAAACAACCGTCCGTAAATTTTGAAATTTTTGACGCACAGCTGAAACTCTCTCATTCCAAATTTCGAGCACAGAAATACCTAATAAATTAGGATCGGCATGAATGTCGATGGCATCCCCAAAAGAGTAAACGGGCGAATTTCGTCCCGAAATCAATCGTACTTTTTTGGCTGTCGCAGGATGGGCGGCTTTTACTGTTTTTGCACCCCAAGCGGTATTTCCAAGAATAACGTCGTCAAGCCCAACGTTTGAAGGTTTCCACTCTGCACCGATGCAGGTTGCAAAAATTTCCTCCCACTCTTCGCCTTCGAGTATGGGTTTACCTTTTGAAGCAAGTAAATACACTATTTCTTTCCCTAAAATAAAGGGAAATTCTTTTGGAAATTCATTTAGTGGAAATAGTTGTTGTGCTTTTTGTACCGTTCTTAATTTGGGGCGTTTGTTCATAATGGTTTGTTGTATGCTGTTTCACATTCCACGTCGTAATCTTTTAAAACACTTGTCATATCCAAGGTTTTAGCGACATAAGGAAGAAGTTTTAATATTACAGCTTTTACAAGATTGACAGGCACAGCATTTCCGGCTTGTTTTCGGGCTTGCGTTTCATTATTAATAATTTTGTATGAATCGGGAAAACCTTGCAAACGAAACATTTCACGAGGTGTCAATCTGCGTTCGCCGTTTACAAGAAGATAATTATAGGAAGCTCCTGCACGCAAAGCACACGAATAGGGATAACTGCAAATGTTTCCTGCTTTGTTTTCGTGCCAAATAGACAGTTGATAGGCAGATTTGTGGGCTGCTTTTCGTTTCTCGCGAATGTATTCAGACGCGAAATATTTTTTGTCCACATTTTTTTCCAATATTTCGCTCAATGGTTTAAATGGCCTTACAGGCGAAGGAAATGAAAATAAAATCGGTTCTTTGTGTCCGACAATAATTACTCGTTCTCTTTTTTGCGGAAGTCCATAATCCAACGCATTTAATACAGCGTATTGTACATAATAACCTAAATCGCGTAAGGTTTTTAGAATAACTTTTAAAGTTTGTCCGCCATTGTGCCCAACGAGTTGTTTTACATTTTCAAGTACAAATGCTTTTGGACGTTTCTCTTTTAGAATATTAGCAATATGAAAAAATAATGTTCCTCGAGTGTCTTCGAACCCTTTCATTTGTCCGATAATACTGAACGGCTGGCATGGAAAACCAGCAAAAAGTATGTCGTGGTCGGGAATGGTTGTCGGGTCAATTTGTGTAATGTCGCCCGCCGGACGGTGTCCAAAATTCAATTCGTAACTGTCTTGGCAAAATATGTCAATGTCGGACGAAAAAACACATTCAGGAATTAAATTGTTTTCCTGACACGCTTCATCCATTGCTATTCTAAAGCCGCCGATTCCGCAAAACAAATCTATAAATTTTATTGTTTCCATATTTTCTTAGTTTAATGTTCTACAAAAAAGTTACAATTTTCGCCTGATAAATGGTTATAATTGCTTAAACTTGATGTTTTTTGCAGCTTCGTCTAATTACTTACTCGCACCATTATGGCATACTTTTACTCTCTTACATTGAATAGCGTTTATTTTGTCTTTGATTGAAAAGATTACGTCCGCTCACCCTAACAGTCATACCAGACAATTCTTGCCAACATAATTTTATCCACATAAGAATCAAAATTCAACTTATGAAGCAATAGCATTTTCGAGTTTAATTTCCTCTATAGCTTGCTCATAATCTTGTGAGAAATATACACGCTTTCAGTAAAATTGTCAATTCGTAATACATTTATTACCAGAAATTTTCCCCGCACAGATTGTGCAGAACGACACAGACAGGATGTATTCCAAGCGAGGGAATTTTTAGTAACCGCGGCTTCGATACAACCTATCGCTCACGCCTCATCCATTACAAAAAAATGGTTGCTGTGATAGTTTTTAAGGCATATCAAAGCAACCACCTTTGCAGAATCTAATGCATTACTGAGGATTATTTTTCTTCTGATACTTTTTTATGACAAGATATTTTAATTCAGTATCGCCAGCGTTCCGAATGCCATGCATTTTATTCGATGGACAATATAGACTTGTATAGGCAGGAACTGGCGTCCACTCGCCATCTAAATAAAATTCAGCTTTCCCTTCAAGAATAAAAAAAACTTCATCTTCCACATGCTTGTGAGGCGCATGAGTTGCCTCGTGCGGACGAACGACGCTCATCTTTACAGTCCGACCATCGAGAAAATTCTCATCGATAAACCAATATTGATAACCGGCTTTCGTTGATTCAATTTTAGCGGTTGTAAAAGTGTTGATGCAATTTTTCTTCGTAAACTTTGTCGTGTCTGTCTGCGCTTCCATGACAAGCGGAAATAAAGCAACGAATAAACACAAACGATACAAAATTTTTACTTCCATTTTTTACTCCTTCCATTTTTTATTTTTAAACAAATCAAACGGAATAACAGTTCCTGTCATTCATATCGGAGAGCTTCAATAGGGTCGAGATTTGCAGCTTTCCATGCTGGATACACTCCAAAGACCAATCCGACACAAGTCGTAATAATAACTCCGATGATTGCCCAATCGACCGGAAAAATCACCGGCACTTTGAAAGCCAACGCAGTTATATTTCCTCCAATAATGCCAAGAATAATTCCAATAAGTCCGCCAATTTCGCACAGCACAATAGATTCAAGAATGAATTGCCTGAGGATATCGGAACGGCGAGCGCCAAGCGATTTTCGGATACCAATTTCTTTTGTTCGCTCGGTAACGGAAACAAGCATAATATTCATAATTCCAATTCCAGCAGTAATCAAAGCAATAAAGCTAATAACGCTCACCCCAAGTTTCACATATCGAGTAAACTCATTGAACGTTTCGATCAACGACTCGTTAGAGAAAATTGCGAAGTCATCTGGCTCTCCTGGAGGAACTTTTCTAATCGTGCGCAAAATATTTCGCGCTTCTTCGAGACATTCGTTGTACACTGCGTCGCTCTTCGCTTTTATCATAATATTGAGACTTCTGTTTTTCCCATAATCATTAAGGAATCGCGTCATCGGGATTGCAACAAAGTTATCCATATTTCCACCTAACACCGAACCCTTTGGCTCAAACACGCCAATCACGGTGTACTTATTTTGTCCCACCCGAACATCTTGGCCAATGGCTCCTCCTCGAGGAAAAATCTTTTTTGCAACATCGGCGCCAAGAATAACAACCGGCGATGCCGAACGTAAATCGCTCTCTAAAAAATTACGACCTTCTTCTATATTCCAGTTATTTGTTTGAATTCCTTCCGGTTCTTCACCTCCAACAGAAACATTCGGATTCGTCTTCAAAGATCCAAACTGCACAACCTTACCGCCCGACCAACCTTCGACTGCAACATAGAGCGCTTGCGTCATTCTTTCTTTCAGTCGTAATGCCTGATCGTACTCTATGTTTTTTCTCTTTTGTGCTTTGATCCATTCTGCCTGACTTGCCATCTGAGGAGTCTTTTGAATTTGAAATGTATGAGTGCCAAGTTGGCTCAATCCGCTTTCGATGCTATTCTCAAGCACTCGAACTGCCGTCATCACCGCAATGATAGAAAATACTCCAACGACAATTCCAAGGAGCGTCAAGAACGAGCGAAGCTTATTAGTTCGAATCGAATCAAGCGCAAAGATAATAATTTCAGAAAAATTCATATTGCTCCTCCAGCGCTACTCATACCGTAATGAATCAACAGGATCTAATCGAGAAGCGCGGTATGCCGGTACGAATCCAGAAACTAATCCGACAAACAGCGAAACAAGTATTGCAATCAGAACAATGCTAATCGGCATCGATGTCGGCATTACTTGATTGATAATAAGACTGAACGGAAATGAGATGAAGACGCCAACGAGACCGCCGAACAAACATAACATCGAAGACTCGAGTAAGAATTGCAACAGAATTGCACGCCGTGGAGCGCCAATTGCTTTTCGGATTCCAATTTCTTTGATTCGTTCCGTCACCGATACAAACATAATATTCATAATTCCAATACCGCCGACAAAAAGCGACAACCCAGTGATAAATAATCCAATCGTTGCGATGACGCCGCCAATTTGGTTGAATGTTTGAATGAGCATTTCCTGCTGATTAATTGCAAAGTCATCTTCATCGCGCGGTTTGAGTCCTCTCGCTCTCCGAAGAATTCCACGAATTTCTTCTTTCGTCTCATCCATTGACTCGATTGAACGAGCTTTTACCATAATAGAAATATCACCGTGGCGACTTTGAAATTGTCCAAAGTAACGATAAATCGGGACATAGACTCGATTATCGAGACTTTCCATTCCAAGAAAACTTCCTTGCTTTTCAATTACGCCGACAACTCTGTACGCATAGCCACCAATTTTTATAGTCTTTTCCAGAGGATTTTCATTCGGGAAAAGATTGTCTGCTACTTCCGAACCAATAACGCACAATGGTCTTCCACCTTCAGATTCACTTCGAGTAAAAAATCTGCCGAATGCCATGTTAAGATTATTTGTCTCAAGCATTGTATGCGTCGTACCGACAATGACAACATTTTCGATATACTTCGATGCATACCGAACTGTTCGGTTCGTGCCAATTGTCGGAGTAATGGATTCTGCATATTCGGCTGAACGTTCGAGGGCTCGTGAATCGCCAATACGAATATCTCTGCGGTTTCGGTACTTCCACCAATCTTCTCCGCTTCCCCAAGGCCATTTTTGGACATAGAGTACATTTGCGCCAATTTTTGAAACACTGCTTTTGAAGGATCGATCCAATCCTTCAAGCACAGTTCCCATCAACGTTACAGAAACAATTCCAATCACTATTCCAAGCGTTGTAAGCGCTGAACGCATTTTGTTCGCCCAGATAGCCTGGAATGCAAAAATAATTCCTTCTTTGAATTCGCTTGCGGAAATCTTCATAACGCTCTCTTAAACAACCTGCGGAGAATATGTTTTTCGTTTGTGAACCGTCGAATCGCTTTCGATTTTTCCATCGTGTAATTTAATAACGCGGTAGGCATGGGAAGCAATATCTTCCTCGTGAGTTACAAGGATAATAGTATTCCCTTCTCGATGGAGCGTATCAAAGAGCGCCATTATTTCTTCGCCGGTTTTACTATCAAGATTTCCTGTTGGTTCGTCGGCGAGCAAAATCGAAGGATGCGTTACCAACGCACGAGCAATAGCGACTCGCTGTCGTTGACCGCCGGAAAGTTCGTTGGGCTTGTGATGTATTCTTCCGGTGAGTCCTACACGTTCGATCGCTTCGAGGGCATGCTCTTTCCGTTCGTGAGCTGGCATTCCACCATAGATCAATGGTAATTCAACGTTGTGTAGAATATTGGATCTTGGAAGCAAATTAAATGTTTGAAACACGAAACCAATTTCTTTATTCCGCACACGAGCCAAATCATTATCGTCCATGTCGCTGACGTTCATTCCATTGAGCTCATATAATCCGGATGTTGGCGTATCAAGGCAGCCAATGATATTCATCATCGTTGATTTTCCCGATCCAGATGGTCCCATAATTGCTACATACTCATTTTTTTCTATCTGAAGATTTATTCCGTCGAGCGCAAAGACCTGCTCGTCTCCAACCTGATAGATTTTCGTAATATTTGTCAATCGAATAATTGCCGCCATAACTTCCTCATTGCATTGCTATTGTCGCATGCCGATGAATATTACTTCTCATCTTTATTCGCTGTAGAACCAACGATTGTTTTTTTGTTTTCGATTCTTACTTTCGAGCCATCTTCCAAATCTTTATTGATTGCTTTGAATGAACCCGAAACTACTTCCAGTCCTTCGACATGATCGCCGGTGATTTCGACGTATGAATCGTCGCTAATTCCACGAGTAACCGGAACTGTTTTCACGACGCCGTCCTTGACTACAAAGATAACCTCTTGAAGTTTGTCTTTCTGTTTTATTTTGGATTCATTAACAAGATGAACATCTCCATCCTGCGTCTGGTTATTTTGAACTTTAGGTAATCGAACGGTTACAGATTGAATTGGAACAGCGCACACATTGGTTTTCGTTTCTGTTTCGATATCCGCTGTAACGGACATTCCAGGACGAAATTCAACATCTTTAGGAGTATGGAGCAAAATTCTCACTTCAAAATTTGTAACTTGATCCTGAGTGCCAGTTCCTGTGGATTTAGCTGTATTTGCTATTTGCGTTACAACGCCGGTAAATTGCCTGTCTGGAAAAGCGTCAATTTCGATACGGGCAGTATCACCAATACTGACGAGAACAATATCATTCTCTCCAACATCGACGCGCGCTTCCATCACCGAAAGATCTGCAATCGTCATCAACTGTGTGCCTTGTGTAAACGTACTTCCACTGACGCGCTCGCCAATTTCGACATTGAGCTGACTCACAACTCCAGGCATTGGCGAAGTGATGACTGTTTTGCTGAGCGTTTCTTTTTCCTGTCGCACATTGGCAGCAGCTTGTTCATTGGCAGCTTTGGCGCTAAGATAATTTGCTCGAGCAATGTCCATGTCTGCTTGCGAGACCAGATTCTTCGCAAACAGCTCTGAGACTCGTTTGTAGTCCGATTCAGCTTTGATGAAACTTGCCTCCGCCATAGCATGGTTTGCAAGTGCGCTTTCATACTGCGCTTGATAAACATCGGGTTTAATGCGCACAAGGAGTTGACCGCGTTTTACACTTTGACCTTCCTTGACCGGCAGCTCGATAATTTCTCCACTGACTTCAGCGTTGATTACAACTTGCGTTACAGGCTGTATTTTTCCCGTCGCAGTTACAATTTGTGTAATGTTTCTTCTGGTAATTTTTTCCGTTTGCACTGGAATAATCGGCGTACGCTTACTCCCCATTATCACAAGTACAACAAGGATAATTACTACGACTCCAAGGGATGAAAGGATGATGATACGTTTGTTCTTTTTCTTGCCATTGTTATTTTGCATGGATGTTCCTTCAGTAATTTATCAATAAGTTCTAGCGCCGAACACATACTCAAGATTATACTTGGCGATAATATAATTGTAGACCGCATTCACTTTGTTTGCCTGCGCATTGATATAGTTTGCATTCGCCACCTGCAAATCGATCAGCGTTCCAGAACCAAGATTATACTTTTCTTCTGCTACTTTACGATCTTGTTCCGCAGAAGTTACACTTTTAACGCTCGCCTCATACTGCTTCCGTGCAGCTTCGACTTCGAGTAATGCTTTCTTTACATCGACGCTTACTGTTCGTTCTGTTTGTGCGAGCGATATTTCCGCATTCCGTTCCTGTACTTTTGCATTCTGATAACTTAAATTTCTAAGAAAGCCATCGAAAATATTCCAGCTAACATTTACTCCAACATTCCATGTCTTATTCGTTGTAATCGATTCGAGCGTTCCCCCTCCAAATGAGTAACCAGCTGAAGCATTTACACTGGGAATATATCCACTAAATGCAGAACGCACACCGTATCGTGTACTCTTGATTTTTTCCTGAGCGCTGAGATAATCTGGCCTCTTACCAAGAGCGCGTTCACGTAACTCTGTAAAGTTACCCGGTGTTGGCAACGATGAAAATTCATTGACATCAAGGTCAGGTGGAATGGTTGGATCAGCAATAACATAATTCCCCAAAACATCTAATCCTAATAATTCAACAAGATCGGCAACTGATATATCATAATTATTCTTTGCAGTAATAAGATTGTACTCGTCGAGCGCAACCTGCGATTGCTGACGATAGACATCGCCAATTGCCAGCGCTCCAACTCTATTCGATTCGACAATACGCTCCAGTTGCTGCTGATCTCGTTTTAGATTTTCTTCACTCACCTTCACAAGTTGTTCGTTCCGTAACACGGTAAGGTAACTCGACTGTACTTGATAGACAATGGTCTGCTTTGTGCGAAGATACTGCTGCTCGGTAATTTGTCTTTCAGAGATAGCTTTCCAGAGATCCGATTCTCTTCCCAAGCCATCGAAAATTTTAAGACGAGCTTGAAATGCTGCATCATATCCATTCGTTACCGAAGTCGTCGGTTGAATACGTCCATTGCGTGAGAAACCTCCTGAAGCTGAGACAGATGGTAGATAATCCCCATAGGCAGAGAGCACACTGCTAGATGACAAATCGACGCTATTTTTTGATTGCTGTACTGTAGGATTGTGTTGTAACGCAAGAGCTACAGCATTTTCCATTGAAATTACACGCTGTTCTTGTGAATACATCGCTGATGTAATAAGAAGTGATAAGAAAAATATCCAGGTTATTTTAGTTCGCATATTACCTTCTCCATAAATACTTTGTTCGGATGAATAAATCTCTTTGTTTAAACGTATACTTTGATACAAAGTTTCGAGGCTCTATCTTTGTACAAAATACTTAAAGTTAGACATTTCCACTCACGATTTGGTTGAATTGTGCAACCTTTTTTTTGCCGCCGGTCCTGCAAGTATCTTATCTTTTATTGATAAGAGGTATTGAACGGCTGCATCGTGATCATTAGAAATGATGCCGTCTAATATTGCTTCAGTAATTGCATCTTTCAACATACCAACGTAAATACCTTCTCCTATGTTGCATAATTTCATAATTTCATCGCCGTGCAGAGGCGGTTGCCAATTTCTAATACGGTCTTTCTCTTCTACTTCCGCCATTCGCTGGACAACGCGTTCATAATTTTCCAGCACCTGCTTTACAAGACGAGGATTCTTCGACGTAATATCCGCTCTGCATAATGTCATAAGATCATCAATGGTATCTCCGGCTTCGAACATTAATCGGCGAATTGCGGAATCGGTAACCTCAGCATCAACTAATGCCTGCGGACGGAGATGAAGACGAACAAGTTTTTCGACATAGGGAACACAGTCGAGCGGTAGTCGTAATTTTTGAAAAATCGGACGAACCATTTTTGCTCCAACATCTTCGTGCCCATGGAATGTCCACCCGATACCAGATTTAAACGCTTTCGTCTTTGGCTTTGCAATATCGTGCAACAACGCCGCAATTCGAAGCCAGACATTGTCCGACTTCTCCGCGACATTATCCACGACCTGAAGCGTATGATTAAAGACATCTTTATGATGATAATCTTCCCGTTGTTCAACGCCTGCAAGAGCGGCAAGTTCCGGGAAAACTATTTTCAGCGCTCCTGTTTCCTGCAACAACGCCAATCCGATCGAAGGTTTTGGCGCTGCCAGAATTTTAAGGAATTCATCGGAAATGCGTTCCTGAGATACAATTGATAAGCGCTGAGCCATTTTTTGCGCAGCGGTAATCACAGAAGCATCCACATTGAACTGAAGTTGCGCAGCAAATCTCATTGCGCGCATAATTCGCAAAGGGTCGTCATCGAAAGTTTCTTCAGGATCGAGTGGCGTTCGTAATAATTTTCTCTCAATATCTTCTCGTCCATTGAATGGATCGACAAGTTTGCCAAAAGTTTTGGAATTCAAACTCACTGCCATTGCATTGATCGTAAAGTCGCGCCGAGATAAATCCTCCGCTAACGTACCGGTAGCGACAATCGGCTTTCGCGAGTCTCGATTGTAGCTTTCTTTGCGTGAACCAACGAACTCAAGTTTTCGTTCGCCAAATGGCAACATTGCTGTACCAAAATTTTCATAGATGACAGGTTCCCTGATTCCAAGTTCTCTGGCAACAAGCTTTGCAAATTCGATTCCGTTCCCAATGACAACGATGTCAATATCAGAGCATTCCTTCCCTAAAATAAAATCACGGACATAACCGCCGACAACGTATGCTTCCACCGGCGCCGTATCTGCAAGCATGCCAATTTTTTTTAACAAAGGATCGTTTAATGGTAACGCTGTGTTCATAGAGAAAATGGAATAGGTTGTGATTTAATTTTTTCTAGGATTTCTTCTGCAACTTCGAGCGCTTGTAATCCTTCTTTGCCAGAAACGAGCGGATGAGTATTGTTCCGAATAGCAGAGAGAAAACTTTCGAGCTCTACTTGCAAAGCATTGACCTCTTTTACTTCCGGTTGTTCATAGACAATCAGACGTTTCTTCTTCCCTTGATCAATCTTTCCGAGAAGCATTGTCGGTTTTGCGTTCTCCGCATGCTCATCGACAAGATGAAACACTTCAGCAAGCCCTTGCGCAAAATCAATGGAAATATAGGCATCGCTCTGGAAAATTCGCATCTTCCGCATTTTATTCTGCGATATTCGGCTCGCGGTTACATTAGCAACGCATCCATTCTGAAATTGTAATCGTGCATTGGCAATATCCTCGGTATCCGAGAGAATTGCAACGCCGTTTGCTTCAATTCGCTCGACTGGCGAACGCACAAGACTCAGGATGAGATCGATATCGTGAATCATTAAATCCAGTACAACTGCGACATCAGTACCGCGAGGATTGAATTGCGCAAGACGATGCGACTCAATAAATAATGGACGCAAATTGTAGGGCTCGAGTACAAGAATTGCTGGATTGAATCTTTCGATGTGTCCAACCTGCAACTTCACACCGTTGCGCTCTGCTTCCTCGACAAGTTTTTTCGCTTCCTCAACTGTTACGGTCATTGGTTTTTCGATAATAAGATGAACGCGATTCTTGATCACTTCCATTCCAATATCATAGTGCGTGTGCGTGGGAGTAGCAACACTGACAGCTTCCACGTTTTTTAATAATGCTTCGATGGATGGGAACGAAGTTGTCCGAAGTTCATTTGCAAGCGCATCGGCTCTCTCGCGTTCGATATCGTACACACCAACAAGTTCTGCTTCTGGAATTTGTGAATACACTCGGGCATGGAATGTTCCTAAATGTCCTGTGCCAATTACACCAACACGAATTTTTTCCATACAATTATCCTCTTACTTTGCATCATTGTCATCTTGACGCGGACCTTTCTGCTGAGCAGAAAGTAAAATTCTATCGTAGCCGCCAAGATTTGGATCGCGATAGTATAAAAATGCCGTGTAAACATTCATCGTTCGCCAATCATTTCCCTCCAGCGCATACCACTCTTTTCCTTGAACGTACTGGTAATCGTACTGTCCACGACGTAATAGCGCAGTGAGATAATATCGTTCCTTCGTCGAGTCGTACGACATTGCCCAGCGAGCGGATGGATTCCACGCATTGAAATCTCCAACAACACTAACACTGTCATTTTTGCTGGTTCGAGTCGATATTAACTCGAATTGCACGTATTCGTAATCAGCAAAACGAGAGCCAACGATTATAGATGAAGCGCCATCGTTATCTGATTTCCCCTGCTGAAAAAATCTTGGTACATCTGCGCCATAAATACTGACAACAGTTTTCCCTGGTGGATAGAAATCAACTCTTCGAAAGTCGAGCGTGCGATATTCATTTCCAGGTAAAATATTATCAACACGAAAGATAAGTTTCGACGTTGTCCATCCTTTCACAAAAGTAAATGGATCGGTATCATCAACATCGATTCGTCGAGGCTGTAGTATTTTCCGATTTGTGTAGACATCAACCGTACGAAGAAAATTCCGATCGATATATTCTTGATTGAAATCTTTCTCTGAAGGAATTGCGTAGCAAAAAGAAATTCGATTTGCCTGATTCATCGGGAAAACTTCGGAAGGAAGTTGATACCGTTCGATACTGAGTGCAGAATCATTTTCCTCTTCCGCCACAAAAATTTTAGCAAAGGCTAATAATTCAGTATAATACTGGTTCCAAATTTCTACCCTATAATTTCCGGAAAATCGAAATTGCTCAAAGCGGTCGAAGCCTGGAAGCTGAAACGCGTACGTCCACCGATAATGCCCCACACCGGCTGGAGCTTCTTCATAAGGGATTTGCGTCAATGGACTCATAAGAGATTCATTATTAACAAATGACGAAGGCGTCGGATTCCAATTTCTATCGCAATGAATAATTTTCAGTCTGAGATATTCTGGCTGTTGAGTGTTGACATCGAAACTTATTGTTACAGGTTGTGAATTCATCAACGCAACAGGAAATTTAGCCAATTGCAATCCTTCGACTCGCATTCCCAGCACGCGTTCGGCAAGAATAAATTGTGAACATAAATTTCTCGACGTCAAAACACAAAGCAGAAATATGAAGACGGAAGTTTTCTTCAACGCATCTCCTCATCCAGCCATTGTTGAAATTCTTTCACACTATGGAAGAGAAAATCCGCTGGAAGCTGAACCATAACATCCTTTGCGTATGAATCCCAAACGACCGCCGCAATTTTCACTCCTGCGCTGTGAGCTGCCTGCACATCAACCGGCGCATCGCCAACCATCAGAGTTTCCTCCGGCTTCAAGGAATATCGCTCCATAATCATTTTCAATCCTTCAGACGACGGTTTATGATTCTTTACATCATCGCCTGTTACAACCATGTCAAAATATTTTTCGATGCCGCATTCCTCCAACGTAATCTTCGTCGTCTCTCTCCCCTTTCCCGTAAACACCGCAAGAATTTTATTTTGCTCTTTGCATCGTTCCAGAATTTTATCCATTCCGTGATGGAGCTTCGCGCATTTCTTATGGCGAGAGCGATAGTATTTCAGGTACTCTTCCATTGCCTCGTCCGTACGTTCTTCACCGACAATTGCGCGCACAACGTCTTCTTCAGGAGGACCGAAGAGCGCTATAATTTCCTGCGCGCTGTACCGACGATGCGCATATTTTTCCGCAACGTGGTTGAACGAATCGCAAATAAGTTGAATCGTTTGCACCAACGTTCCGTCCATATCGAAAACAAGACATCGAAAATTATATTTCACCATTTCATAAAATCGATTAGTACGTCATTCATTTTATACAAATTCAATATACCCAAGCATTCTTTGGATTTCAATGTAGAAAAAACGATTGGATAAAGAGAAAGTTACTTCTGTTGGAAACGATGAACGGAAATATTCGTGGTACGCTGTCGCTCGACGTAAATACTATCAATGGTAATCGCTGCAAGAAGATTAGAATCTTCAGGCGCTATTGTAACTGAATAGAACCCTTCGGGAATATCGGTAATTTGAAATGAGCCGGTGTTGGGTTCGCTCGTGGTCGTTACTTTGTCGCCGGTCTTTTCAAGAATTGTAGAAATCGTTGCCGCAGCGCCCGTAGAATCAGGATTCTGGATTTGTCCTGCAATGTTTCCGGCAAGGAGCGTCGGCTGAATTCGAAAGCTTGGTTTTAGTATATAATACTTTGTGACGCCTGTGTACGCAAAAATCGATTCGCCAACTTCCATATCAAATGTAAGTTGAAACCGATCGCCGTCATCTACACTAAACTGGTAATCGAAAATAGCGCCGTCTTTAATTGATTTATCAGGCTCGAGACGGTATTCAGAACCATCAACCACAATCGAACCTATATTAAAAACAATTTTGAATTTGTCATACGTCCCGGAAGGAATTTTTTCACCAACAAGCCATTTAAAGTTTCCATTCCGAAGTTTGAGAATATCGTAGTACTGCATATCATTTGAAACGACTCTCCATCCAAGATTCTCCAGCATCGATGCATTATGGATTTCGACCCGCTGTACAACGATCTCGATACTTTCGAATGACGCTGGCGCATCGACAAGTTTTACAAAAAGCGATGAGTTGTAATATGATGAGGTAGAATTTTTTGAACACCCTGAGCAAGCAATGAGCAAAAGAACTACAGACGAGAGATAAATTTTATGCCGTTTCTTCATACAGAACAAATATAAAGTAATTTCCTTAGATGGCAAATCCATTTTAGCACAATTCTTGACTTCACTTCAAAAACTCTCTACTTTGGCATTATGAAAAAGCAAATTGTGTTAAAAAAGAATGAAGAAAAACGACTCATTTCAGGACATCAGTGGATATTTAGCAACGAAATAGAAAAAATACACGGCACGCCTGAAGTTGGCGACGTTGTCGAACTCCTTCGCAATGACGGCGCATTCCTTGGAATTGGATTCTACAATCCTCACTCGCTCATCGCCTTTCGATTGCTAACGAGAATGCAAGAAGAAATCGACGCCGACTTTTTCCTGCATCGAATCGAACAAGCAAATCAATTACGGGAAAGAATCTATCCGCAAGCTACGACGTATCGAATGGTTCATAGCGAGAGCGATTTTCTTCCCGGACTTATTATCGATCGGTACAATGAATATTGCGCGCTGCAAATTTCCTCAGCGGGAATGGAGCGCGCAACGCCGCTGATTTGCTCTGCGCTGGAAACTCTTTTCCATCCCAAAGCAATTGTTGCCCGCAATGATGCCAATACGCGCAGTTTAGAAAACCTACCGCAGGAAAATAAAATTCTTCTCGGAACTCCCGGCGAGACAATCTACAACGAAGAAAACATCCATTTTGCCATTGATATTTTGAAAGGACAAAAGACCGGATTTTTTCTCGACCAACGTGAAAATCGCAAAGCGCTCAGACGATACGTTGCCAAAAAATCTGTTCTGGATTGTTTCTGCAACGATGGAGGTTTCGGACTCCATGCCGCAGCTGCAGGCGCATCGGAAGCGCTCGGCATCGATATTTCCGAAGCGACGATTGAACGTGCAAAGGTCAACGTACGCTTGAATTCTCTTAATGTTAATTTCATTGTTGCAGATGTCTTCGATTATCTCAAAGAACTCCTTCGATCCCAAAAAAAGTTCAATGTCATCGTTCTCGATCCACCCTCGTTTACAAAGAATAAACGCACTGTTGCAACCGCTTTGCACGGATATAAACAGCTTCACACTCTCGCGCTTCAACTGCTGACAGACGATGGAATTCTGGCAACAGCTTGCTGTTCACATCATATTTCCGAGGAAGCGTTCCTTTCAACAGCGCAAATTGCTTCTTTGAAGGTTGGTCGTTCAGTTCGCCTGCTCGAACTCCATGGCGCAGCTCCCGATCATCCTGTTCTGCCTGCAATGCCGGAAACTCGCTATTTGAAATTTGCCATCTTTGCAGTACAATAGTACCAAAGATTGTGAGATTCTATAGACAAAGTAACTTATCCGGAGTAACGTTGTGCAAACATTTCCATTAAAATTGAAAACATTGAGCCTGATTGCTTTCATGGCTTTTTCTTTTCATCAAACATTTGCACAAATCCCTTCTTTGCCAGATACAACCTATATCTTCACACCTTCAAAAAATCTTTTTCAAGCAAAATCCGAATCTCACAGGCGAACGAACGGATGGGGACTCGACTTTCTGGTATCGGATAACGGTTTTGGAATGGGTGGATTTTATCGAAACGAAATAAATAAAGATTTATCCTGGGGAATTTCGCTCCTCATCTCCAGCGCAAAAGACCCGAGCGAAGTGGAGCAGTACGATTACTATGGCAACTCTTATGTGTTTGGGAAGAAGAACAGAGTTATTATGATTCCATTCCATTTTTCTGTTCAGCGCCGATTGTTCCGCGAAAAAATAACCGACACCTTCCGTCCTTTTCTTACAGCAGGCGCTGGTCCAACAATGTTGTACGTTTTCCCTTATGCAGATAATTATCTTGGTACCGATCCATGGACTGGTTTACCTTCTATTTATACTGAAAAAAAAGATTTCTTCAGCAGTATAAAATATGGGAGGATGCACTACACGCTTGGAGGATTTATTGGCGCTGGCGCATACTTTGGATTGGGAAACAATACGCTCGCCGGACTGAGCGTTCGCTATTACCTTGCACATTTTCCTGAAGGCATACAGGTAATGGAATGGAAAAAGACGAAGGACTTTGGCGGAATTGCGCTGCTGCTTCAGTTTGGTACAATGCGTTAAAACTTTCCAATGAATATAAAGACAATGAGACTTTGGGACAACTCAGCCGAAATTCAATTTTTTAGAGAAGCATTAAAAAATTTTGCTTCTCCTGAGCAACTTTTTTATAGTTTAGAAGAGGGATATTTTGCTTACATTCCAAAAGGGCAAGACAGCGAAGGACAAACGCTACAAAGTAGAAATTCTCTTATTGGACAATTCACTGAAAAATGGTGTAAGAAAATTTTCGAACCTATTGCAGAAAAAATTGGATTGTTTGCTATAAATAGTGTCGTGTGCGAGGAAATTGGATTGACAAAACAATCAAGCGCAGACCTTGCATTTTGTACAAGTAACCAGGTATACCAACAACCTGAGAACATTAAACTTCTTTTCGAAATCAAAATGAGCATTGTCTCAAATTACAAATATACACCGCCTGATCACATTGAATTCATCGGTGATTACAAACAACATAGAGGCAATCCATCCTTGCTTCGTTCAGATTCAATGCTAAAAGCAATTGGAAAATCCATAAATATTAGAGTTTCAGGTATGGCAGCTAATAAAATTCCAATAATAGTAATTGGAAACAGTCCAATAACTGAAAACTATTCCAAAAAGGTTGATTTCCTAAAATCATCCGGCGTAATTCAAGGGTTCTGGTCATTGAATCCAAAGCCGACGATAACCGATTTTATTAAGGAAACACCTAAAAAAGGCTTCGAAACCATTACGGGTCAAAACATGCTTGAACAACATTGCATTAAACTTACCAAAGCCAAAATGAATTACTTTTCTTCTATGATTTCTGTAGAAAAGCTTGGTAATATTATTTATGTCGCCAGTCAAGAAAAGACAGATGTTGCACGGGGCGAAAAATTCTTATTCCTCATTCAAAATTAATATGAAAAGAAAAGGTACAGAGACAAGCGCATTTGGAACCAGTGGACGAATTAACCACGACAGTTCTCGGTTTTACCAATCAAGACTATACGCAGAAATTGGAACCAAAATCGTAACGGACACATCCGAAAATGAAATACCATCAGAATTTATTAACACTGTCATTTTGGGTTCAGCAGAAAATATGAAAGAATTGCCGAACAACTCCATTCACTTAATGGTTACCTCTCCTCCTTACAATGTAACAAAAGAATACGACAACGATCTCTCCCTCCAAGAATATTTGCAACTCCTCAAAAACTCCTTTACAGAGACATATCGAGTTTTAGTCAATGGCGGAAGAGCTTGCATCAATGTTGCAAACCTTGGACGAAAACCATACATCCCTCTTTCAGATTATATATCGCAAATAATGATAGAAATCGGATTTAATATGCGAGGCGAAATTATATGGAATAAAGCAGCAAGTGCAAGTCCTTCAACTGCATGGGGCAGCTGGCAAAGCGCAGCAAATCCTATTTTAAGAGACATCCATGAATACATTCTTGTTTTCTCAAAAGGCGACTACAGACGAGTAAAAGGTACAAAAGCCGATACTATCACTAGAGAACAATTTATGGAGTGGACTAAATCTATTTGGACGATGAATGCTGAGAGTGCAAAGAAAATAGGACATCCAGCGCCATTTCCTGAAGAGCTGCCTTACCGGCTTATTCAACTTTATTCATTTACCGATGATATTATTTTGGATCCTTTTATGGGAAGCGGAACAACGGCAATTGCTGCACTGAAATCAAACAGAAAATATGTCGGTTACGAAATAAACAAAGAATACATTAAGCTCGTGGAAAAAAGAATAGCACCTTATAAAGAACAAACAAAGCTTATTTTTGATAAGATTAAGACTCTATAATTTATTGGTGGCTTTTCATTGATATAAAATTACCCCCTCTACAAAAAGGTTATTTTGTAGCGGCGGCTTCGAGAACCTTAGCCACCGTCTATGCTTACATCAATGAATTTTATAGCAGCGCTCTGCGGAGATATTGTCCGGTTACCGAGCGTGAATCCTGAGCAAGCTCTTCTGGAGTTCCCATCGCCACAATAGTGCCGCCATTATCCCCGGCATCCGGACCTAATTCAATAATATAATCCGCACACTTAATCACATGGATGTTGTGTTCAATTACAAGTAATGAATGTCCTTCTTCGAGCAGTTTGTTAAAACATCGAAGGAGTTTGGCAATATCATCGAAGTGCAAACCCGTTGTTGGTTCATCGAGGATGAACAGAATTTTTTCGTACCCCGAAGACGCTGAAAGGTGAACGGCAAGTTTCATCCGCTGCGCCTCTCCGCCAGAAAGCGTCGTCGCCGATTGTCCGAGTCGCAAGTAGCCAAGGCCAATGTCATCGAGAATTTGTAATCGCTTTGCAACCCGTTTTCCTTCTTGAGTCTCGCTAAAAAAATGGATTGCTTCAGTTACTGTCATCGAAAGAATATCATAGACATTCTTGCCGCGATACTTAATATCGAGAACTTCCTGTTTGAACCGTTTCCCTTTGCAGGATTCGCAAGGTAATGTAATATCGGCAAGAAATTGCATTTCAATTACCTGCACGCCTTCGCCTTCGCACACTTCACAGCGTCCGCCGGAAACATTGAAGGAAAATGTTCCAGCGGTAAAACCGTGTGCACGTGCCGCGGGTGTGCTAGCAAGTAAATCTCGAATATCATCGAACGCTTTGATAATTGTGGCTGGATTCGAACGCGTGCTCCTTCCAATTGGAGATTGATCGACCATTTCTATCCAAGTAATGTTTTCGATACCTTCAATCGAGTTACATTTTCCGACAGAGTTTTCAATTTTTTCACCTTTTTGTCTTGCAATGTTAGAATAGATTACGTCGTGAACAAGCGTACTTTTCCCTGAACCACTGACGCCGGTAACGCACACGAACATGTTCAACGGAATGCGAACATCGATATTTTTAAGATTATGTTCCCGTGCACCGCGGACGAACAGCGATTGCTCCGAATCCACGCGACGCTGCAATGGAACTGGAATTTTAATTTGTCCGCTCAAGTATTTCCCTGTTAGAGAAACTGGATGAGCAAGAATTTCCTTGTATGTTCCCTGAAATACAATTTCTCCGCCATGCTCGCCTGCGCGTGGGCCAAGATCAACAATCATATCGGCTTCTCGCATCATATCTTCATCGTGCTCAACGACCACTACGGTATTTCCAAGATCCCGCAACATCTTTAGTAATGACATAAGCCGATCATTGTCTCGCGGATGCAAACCAATCGTCGGCTCATCGAGCACATACATTGCTCCCATCAGCGCAGAGCCTAACGACGTTGCAAGATTGATACGCTGAGACTCGCCGCCCGAAAGTGTCATTGTAAGCCTATCGAGCGTCAAGTATCCTAAACCAATATCATTTAAAACATGGAGGCGTTTCCGAATTTCCTCGAGAATTCTCCGCGCAACTTGTTGTTCGTACAAACTTAGTGTAAGATCATCGAAAAATTTCTTCGCTTCTGAAATTGAAAGACGAACAACATCGTGAATATTTTTTTCTCCTACCCGAACAGCAAGAAGCTCCGGACGCAAACGCGAGCCATGGCAGGTTGTACACGTGGTGTACCCGCGGTAACGGCTCAACAACACTCTATATTGGAGTTTATAGAATTTGCGTTCAAGGAACTTGAAGAATCCTTTGATTCCTTTATATCTTCGAAACCCATTGAAAATAATTTCCTGCTGTTGTTCGGTTAAATCTTTATACGGAACATCGACAGGAATGCCAAGCTCACTTGCTGTCTCCAGCATCGATTCGTAGTATTCCGACCAGCTTGGAAATGTCCATGGTTGAATGGCGCCGTCGCGGAGCGATTTATTTGGGTCAGGTACAACTAAATCCATATCGATTCCCATCGTACGACCAAATCCCTGACATTCAGGACAAGCTCCCAGCGGATTGTTGAATGAAAACAGACGCGGTTCAGGTTCTTCGAACTGTATTCCATCTTTTGCACAAGCGTATTGAGTGGAAAAATGCAAGCGCTCTCCTTTATCGACAAGAAATACGCAACATTGACCGTTGCCTTCCGTGAATACCGTTTGAAGAGAATCCGATAACCGAGATTGAAATTCAGAATCATCAAAATGGAGAATAAGGCGATCGACAAGAACATCAATTTGTTGCTTAGAAATTTTTCGTGATGATACGCTCTTTTCATTCATGTCGATAAGTTCATCGTTGACAAGAATTCGTGAGAAACCTCTTGTTTTAAGTGCAGCAATTTCTTCTTCAAATGTATGTCCTTCGTGGTGCGGCATTGGAAAAAGAATATAAATCTTTGTTCCCTCAGGATATTGCCTTAGCACATCGACAACAGTAGAAACGGAATCATGCTGAACGAGAGCACCACACTTTGGGCAGTACGTTTTTCCAATCCGTCCAAAGAGGAGACGAAAATAATCGTAGAGTTCCGTCGTCGTTGAAACTGTCGAGC
>DAOOUW010000020.1:0-26825 GCA_035390885.1 Bacteroidota bacterium
TCGAAAAGTGCAAAATTATTATTGACATTATTCCCAACAACTACGAACGCACGCTCAAGAATCACTATCATAAAAACTTTGGCATCAACCTTTTCCTTGAAAAGTATAAAGAATACATCACAAAGGTTGAAAACGAATCGAACAGTATCGGTCGTTTCTATAATCTATTGATTGATTTAGGCGTGTATGACAAGTACCAATCGAAAAAGGAGGAAGAGAAAACTGTTATCAAAGAATTTCTCAGCAATTTAGCAAATCTTGATATTACTTCGATTGCCGACGATGTTCAAATGATTGTGAGGGATATTGTCTTCCGTGATACTCTTAAACCATACATTCTCTTTAATACCGAAGCGTCATGGGAATACAAAGATCTTTTCCCTGTCGATCGTTTTGACATCAACCCTTTTGATCTTGAAGTGGGATTGACGGAAGAGAAACGGATCGACTTTGAACGGCTCCATCACCGACTGAATCGGATGAAGAATAGCTTTCAACTCTTCGATGATACCGGCGCGCTGTGGGATCGGTTCTGCGAAAATTTAACCATCATTATCAATGATCCATCGAATCCAACCGGCTATACGGATTTTAATAATCTGGCTCTCATTAAGTTCTTAAAATTTCTCAACAACAATAAAATTACATTGCTGCTCGATGAAGCATACAGTGATGCAATAAAAGTTGACGACCCTGATGAACCGAAGTGGAGAACGATTTCTCGTTACGTGATGAATAACATCAGCTCGTTGCCAAATATCAGCATTGTTTCATCTCTATCGACGACAAAGAATCTTGGAGCGACAGGCAATCGGCTCGGCTCTCTCATTGCAACTCCAGTAAGAATCGATGTCATCGAATTTGCACGGAAACAAAACAGCGCTGAGAAGGGAAATACGAATTCCCTCTTCATGCTTGTTAACACAATTGAGTCAGCACAGCTCTCGAAGAAAATAAAAGATACAATGGAATCGGAGTTGCCAAAGGATGCATCGCGGTTTAAGATTAAAGCGATTATCGAAAATTACATTATAGATGAAATTGTCAGTTATGCTGAAAGAAAATCTGGAAAGAAGAAGCAAAAGGAGATTAATCGATTTTCGCCTTTCGAGGGAAGTCCACTTCATCTTTTTCTTCTTGATGAATTAGTATCGCTTGATAAACTCGATGTCTTAGGACTTCCGGATGACTTCAAGTACAAAGGGGAGCCATTCTATACCTATTACCAGGAACACATTGTCAAGGCAATCAATCAGTTTCGCGTGAATAAAATTTTCCGACATGAGTGTAATAAACGCCTTACGCTGGCAAAGAGTATCGCCAGAGATGTTATCCGACGAGAACAGGCGGAGCAATATTGTGATGTGCTGGAATCGGATGGCTCTTATCTTTTCAACATCATTTTGAAAGAATTCTTTTCGTTTCAAGACCTTGAAAAGTTTGCAAAAAAAATTGCAGAACAGCGTGGCATTGCAGTTCTTCCATATCAAACTGGCTTCCTGAGATTTTCGCTTGGCGATTACGTTGAAGGCTCTGAACAGAGCTATGAAATTTTTGGAAAAGAATTCGAGAATGCGCTTCGCATTGTCTTGAAATATTGGAAACTCTTCTATGCGGCGAAAACAAACCCTGAGAACAAAGAAAAGAGAACAGAAGATATTCTCGATGAAATATTTGCAACGTCATCGGACGCTGAATTTGTTCAAAAAGTTCTTGAGGATTACGATGTTATCAAAACGTTGAAGAAGACGAAGCAGAAGAGTTTAACCATAAGCCCAATTCAGCATCTCTACTATGCTTTTCCAGCGGACTCTGGCGTAACGATCAATACTATCAAGGATTCTCAAAATTCCGTATTTGAGTTCTATGAGAACATTGGTCAATGTCAGGATATTAAAAGTTTTGTGGGCAGCAAAGCCTTTACAAAAATTTATGAGTATCTCCTCTCACAGGTGCATCCGCAAATTTCAGCAATTAAAAATCTCGATTTTAATACGGTCGTTTCCAAATATGGGAAGGCAACCATCCTGAAGTACATCAGCAACAAAATTGATTTTCAGCCGAACAGCTATGTGCTCGATGATCCTGATGAGAAGAATATTATGACTGAAATTCTCATCGAGATGGAACGGCTGCTCTTCTCTGATTCAAAAGTAAAAATATTTGCCATCAATGCGTCGGAAGATATTCCTGGCGACAAAGCAAAGCTCGAAGGAGTTAATCGAATTCTCCGAAAATATATCGAAGAGCTTCTTCTGTATTTCAACCTTCCATTTGGAATCATGGGAATCGAACCGACAGTGGAAGAAATTGTCGATATGACGGCTGAGAAGTTTAATGAAGTCGTTGGAAAATCGGTAAGCGAATTTAACATGAAGCTTGCCGTCAATGGTTTTGCTTCGAAGATTGTGAATCAACTTTCTTCATACCAATTAACGTCTCAGCTTACTGGTTTGCTCTATGAGGCGGTTACCTCGTACGTCTTGAATGAATCTCTTACTGCCAACGAACGTATTCTTCGACTCTATCTTATGAAGCGTGAAGATTTGCTAGAGCGACTACTAAAGAATAAGCTCGATGCAATACATGCTTCTTTGGATGAGAAAGTGGAATTCGAGGATCAACTGATTCGAGAACAGTATGCCTATAGCATTTTTAGAAATGAAATCAATGAAATTCTCAATGCCATTTTAACGACTCGAGATATTAAAATTACTCAGGACGAGCTTCACTCCGAAGTAAGAGCTATTGCGCTCTTCTTTATTGATTTGATGAACAAAACCAAGTCAACGGAATACTATGAACGATATATCCATTTCCTGATAAAATTTGTGGAAGCAATGTTTCGCAGACAAAATTCAAGCATCAACGAAATGGTTCAGCATGGCATTACTATTCATAAAAACTTTTCTATGGAAGCTCCCGATGAAGGTCCTCTGACATGGATTAAAAAGGTTATGATGAAATGCGGAGTCATCGGCATTGAACAAACTGTACAAACTCGAACGCGAATTGTAACGGATGCCAAGAAACGCGTCTATCCATTCCACAAGGCTGATCGACCAGAAGATGGAAATATCATTCGTAACTATGCCGAGCCTCATGAATATATTAAGAGCATGGATATTAAACCGCCTTCGGTCTTTTTTGGACGGCGGCTCGAAAAGTTTGTGGAAAATATGGATGAGGATGATTATCGTTGTAAAATTGTCAAACATGGATTGGTTAAGGAGCTCTTTGTATTCCAGAAATGTTATCTCAAGTATTTGACTGATCTCTATCGGCTCATTCAGGCAGATGAAATTACTGTTGAAGATGTAAAGAAGTTTGTACCCGATGTTGTCATTTTCTTTGGCGCACCGGAAAAAGTTTTGTCATTCCCGCATATTGGATATTTTGATGTAAAAGGTCCACGGGGAAATATCAAAACTCTCATTACGCCGCTCCGAAAAGAGGTTGATTATTTTGGAAATATCAAAAAGCCATGGCTTACCATGCTCAATGAAAAGGTAAAGGAGATGGGAGGAATTCCAGTCCATGGTTCGCTCTTTGCTGTTGAAGAAGAAGATGGAAGCCTCTTTGTTGTTCAAATTGATGGCGATAGCGGCGTTGGCAAATCGGAAATGCTTGCGGCAATGATGTTGAAATGGCTCAAGAAAGATATTCCAGGCATTCGTTCTATCAAGATGATTGCTGGCGATATGTTCTTCATCTTTCCGGATAAAGATGGAAATCTCTACGGTATTGGAACAGAACAAGGCGACTTCTCACGCGTAACGGATTTCGATCCTGAGTATATCAAGTACTACTATTCGCTCTTTGCACGCGCAGCCGATAGCAACGTTGATGATTTGAATTGGCGAAGTACAATCAGCGGATTGTGCGATATTTCGATGCCTTTTAAGATCGACATTCTTTTGACTGCGAGTAACTTTGCTCGCTCTGAAGCTGGTATTACACGGTACGAGAATCCAGAAAATTTCCTTCTCTATCGGGATTCACATGGCGAGCGACGGGAAAAAGCTACAAGTTCCGATACGCCTCATCTGCAGCGCACTTTGCTTCGCTATACAAGCGACAAAAATATTGTCGAGGTGATGGATAAACATGGAAATTACATTGATGATGTGTTGAATTGGGAATGGGATGGTTTTACCGGCAAGTATTATCTCTGCGCATCGTATAAAATGATCGACAAGATTGATATTGAAGATGTTGTGAATAAGATATTCGTTGGTAAAGTATTCCGACAGAATAATAATACATACAAAATTCTCAAGGTGAATTTCGATATTATTAAGAATCGATTTATTGCGACAACTCATTGCACGATGCCAAATCCAGACGATCCTGCAAAACCGATCGAGACGAAGGCTGAAATTATGCTGGATCGAATGATATTTGAATCGCTCTTTAATGCTTTGGCAAGCACTCCTGCTGGACAACCGTTTGTTGCAGAGGAAGGACAAATCGAAGGGCGCAAGCACCTTATTCAAATTCTCAAAGGCGGCAAGGATGGAAAAGGAGCTGGCAAGAAAGTTCGTCTTGGTATTCTCTCAACTGATTTAGGTCGTAAGGGGAAGGAGATTACCGGTCCGCAGGCAGCCGCAGAAGATATGCGTGCAATGATTCAAGAGGTTCGAATATTCAGACAGGATGTGAACCAAAATAAAAATCTCATACAGAAGAAAGTGTACGAAAAGTACAGCCACATCTTTAATGATCATAAACATAACAGTGAGGTTTGCCGATACAATTTTGTTCTCTTCCAGTTAGAGCAGATGAAGAAGGCTCAACTTGTTCGTATTGATGATCAGACGACGCCGATCGATATCTCGAACATTAAGGGATTTCTAAGTGTTGATCCTGTAAAAGAATTTAGCCCACTTCTCATAACGCCGAACATCAATGTTGAGTTGAACACTTACAGCGAAACGTATGAACAATTGATGGTTGTGCCAAATAATCCTGAATTTGCAGATGAATTTTATGATGTTACAAATAAGCTTTATATTCCGGAAGGATATAGTCGGGATACAATCATCAACGACATGGTGCTTCAGCTTCTCGTTATGAATGGTTATTTGACCATAGAAGATATTACTCGTGGTAGAGTTAATGAAAAAGTAAATCGTGAAACTATTGCAGCTGCAAAGTATGCGGCGCTGAAGCGATTTAAGGAAGTAGAATCACAAAAAGAATAATAGTGTTTAGGATGTAGCTATCGGCGCAACGAAAAATATTCAATTCATTGTGGATGATTGTTGAGCGTTAGGACGAAGATTTTGTAAACTCCATATTGGAAATAGTTCAAGCCATTAAGGATTCTTGTAAATAAAAAAATAAATACTAATAATAGTATTAGTGTGTGATGGATGTATGGAAGAAATGACAAGTAAGAAGAAAAAATTGAGAGTAATAGTTGTTGATGATATTCCTTCGATGCGAACGCTTGTAGTGCAGTTCTTAAAGAAGAATCATGGAGTGGAAATCATTGGCGACGCAAAAACTGGCGATGAGGCTCTTGCTCTCGTTAGCAAAACCAAACCCGATATTCTCCTCATCGATCTAAGTTTACCCGATAGAAGCGGACTTGATGTTGCTAGAGAAGTTAAATTGAATCATCCCACTGTAAGCGTTTATCTCTTTTCTGCATATGATATCGATGAGATTCGGAATTTAAATAATGGAGGAGTTCCCCCCGATGGTTTTATTCATAAATCCAATCTAAAGGCAGAGTTGGAGACAATGATAAAGAAAGAAACATCGTTGAGATTATAAGATTATAGCTGTCGGCATTTTTTTGTTTCTTACGACCTCTGCCTTCTCCTATTTCTGATGCCAGTCAAAGAAAAATTTATTCATTGAGAGAATTAAGCGTATGCAACAATGGAAAACATTAAAACGCGAACTTGTCCTCGACCATGGCAAATTTCTCAAAGTTGAACGTCATCAGATCGAATTGCCCGATGGCAGGATTATAAATGATTGGCCCTGGATTATTTCTCCCGATTACGTCCTAGTATTACCTGAAACTTCAGAAAGCGAGTTGTTATTGTTTTACCAAACAAAATATGCAGTAAAAGGAACATCGTTAGCGCCTGTTGGCGGATACATTGAGCAAGGGGAAGAGCCTTTAATAGCAGCACAACGAGAATTGAAAGAGGAAATGGGATGTGAAGCAGAGGAATGGATTTATTTTGGTGGATTTCAGGGAAATGGAAATCATGGCGGTGGAAGTGGACATTTCTTTCTTGCTCGCAATGCTCATCAAGTAGCTCAAATAATGCGAGACGATCTGGAAGAGATGGAAATTGTGAAAATGACGATAGACGAGGTTGAGGAAAAGCTTATTTCGGGAGAAGTCAAAGTTCAAGGATGGATTGCTATGATAGCAATGGGAATACTGTATCTCCGCCGCATTGCACATCATTGAATTTGTTCAGTTGATTGCTACAACACTCTTTTCCAGCAACTATAATGCGTCGCTTGTTGACTTGTCGTAGGCGTATCGAAGCAATCATCTTCGAAAGTTTTTAGAGTTAATTTGCGTTCGAGTTTTTCCTATCGCTTCGATTTCCTTTTCCCTTTAAGGAGTGTCGCAAGAATTGCTTTTTGAGTATGGAGTCTATTCTCTGCCTGCTCGAAAACAATAGATTGCGGAGAATCAATGACGTCGTCAGTAACTTCTTCGCCTCTATGGGCTGGAAGGCAATGCATAAACACTGCCGTCGGCTTACCATGCTTCATTAAATCAGTATTCACCTGATAATTCAGAAACGCTTTCATCTTTGAATCGCGATTTTGTTCCTGTCCCATACTAATCCACACATCGGTGTAAATTACATCGGCATTTGTAGCTCCTTCAACTGGATCATTTGTAAGAACAATTTCAGCCTTCGTGCGTTTCGCTTCTTCGCGAGCAAGCTCGATAATTTTTGGATCGGGCAAATAATTAGCGGGAGTTGCCGCTGTAAAATTCATTCCTAATTTTGCCGCCGTGAGCATAAGGGAATGGCACACATTGTTTCCATCGCCAATCCATGCGAATTTTTTCTTCTTGATAGTCTTGAAATGTTCAATAATTGTAAAGAAATCGCCAATAGCCTGGCAGGGATGTTCAAAATCGGTTAACGCATTGATGACGCTCAACGAACCTATCTGAGCCATCAATTCAAGATTCTGGTGATCATAAGTTCGAATCACGACGGCGTCGACCCAGCGCTCAAGATTTTTTGTTACATCGTAAATGCTTTCTCGTTTTCCTAAACTAATATCGGCATTTGTAAGGTACACGGTATGTGCTCCCAATTGCTTTGCGCCAATTTCAAATGTTACATGCGTCCTCAGGGATTGCTTTTCAAAGATAAGAGCTATAGATTTTCCTCGTAGCGCATTTGAATATTTTTGAGGCGCTTTTTTAATTTGAGATGAAAGTTTAAAAATGGATAGTAATTCGGAAGCGCTTAAATCGGCAATTGAAATCAAATCTTTTCGCATTCGTTCGTTTCTCCATAAATGAATGTTAGAAGCTTCTTTTCTATATTGTAATGTAAAGAATTTTTTCGAGAAGAAAATGAATTGGCAGGATTATTATTGAATGGAAAATATGTGGTAACTATAGCTGGATGGTGAGATGAAAAAAAACATATCGAAGAGCAGTAAGGCAAAATTAACGATGAAAGCAAAAAGCAAAAGTGTTGGCAAGAAGAACGAATTCTTGAAAGGCTTCAGAAAGAGTATCTATGAATTGCTCGTTGAAACCTCGACAAATTTACCTTGTGATGTCCGAAGTGCATTACAGAAAGCAATAGAAGGAGAACTTCCAAAATCACAATCTTCATTTGCCTTGCAGACAATTGCATTGAATATTGATATGGCTTGCGAAAGCAAGTCTCCGATATGCCAGGATACAGGAATGCCGACCTTCGAAATTTATTTGCCCGCTGATGTGTCTCAGACTCAATTACAGCGAGAAATTATTTCAGCAGTCAAGATGGCTACGAAGAATGGGAAACTTCGTCCTAATGCGGTTGATCCATTAACTGGAAAAAATAGTGGAACAAATGTAGGTTCCGGATTTCCACCTATCCATTTCCATCAATGGAATAAAAAATCCATTGAAGTCAAGCTTCTCCTTAAAGGCGGCGGATGTGAGAATAAAAATATTCAGTATTCATTACCGTGTGAATTGCCTTATCTTGGAAAAGCGGATCGTACCTTAAATGGCGTACGAAAATGTTTGCTTCACGCTGTATGGCAGGCTCAAGGTCAAGGATGCAGTGTTGGAGCAATTGGCGTTGCTGTTGGCGGAGATAGAGCAAGTGGATACGAGTTTGCAAAAGGACAATTATTCCGTGAACTCGACGACGTTAATCCTAATCCTGATTTATCAAAGTTAGAAACAAATATTCTTGAGAATGCCAATAAACTCAATATTGGAACAATGGGGTTTGGTGGACAAACAACACTCATCGGATGTAAAATTGGAGCATACCATCGGCTGCCGGCGAGTTACTTTGTAAGCGTTGCATACAATTGCTGGGCGTTCAGGCGTTTAGGGATGGTGCTCGATGTCCAAACCGGGAAAATCAAACATTGGCTCTATCGAAATCAAAAGCCGGCAAAGAAAATGTCCAGGCAAGAAGTTTTGCATCATTCGGGTCGAGAAATTGCTCTCTCTTTACCATTATCCGAAGAACAGGCGCGATGTTTGAAAGTGGGCGATGTTGTATTGCTCAATGGCGTATTGCACATGGGAAGGGATATGCTGCATCATTATTTATTGACTCATGATTCACCAGTTTCACTTCAAGGTTCTGCGCTCTATCATTGTGGTCCTGTGGTTCTGAACAAAAATGGAAAGTGGATTATAACTGCAGCAGGTCCAACGACGAGCATTCGGGAAGAACCATATCAGGCGGATATTCTCAAGAAATTCCACATTCGAGCAATTATTGGAAAAGGCGGAATGGGGAAGAAGACTTTAGATGCGTTGAAAGAAGTCGGCGCTGTTTATTTAAGCGCTATCGGCGGAGCTGCTCAGTACTATGCGCGATGTATTAAGAACGTTATTGGCGTGGATTTTTTGGAATTTGGGACGCCCGAAGCAATGTGGCATGTCGAAGTAGAAAATTTTCCAGCCATTGTAACAATGGATGCCCAAGGGAATAGTCTCCATGCTAAAGTAGAGGAACAATCTGCGCTTGTTCTGTCATCAATGAGAGATGCAATCTTGTGAATGAATAATCTGATTCTGTTCGATGTCCAGTTCCCAATGTACTCTTAAATTTTTAGTCGAAACTTTCTTAAATTGTTCTCATTCATTACATATCTGTCGTTATCCATAATATTTGGAGATTCTTATGAAAAAAATTCGTTTCCTTTTTTGTATCGGATTGTTTTGTGTTCCATTCTCGTTGCAAGCTCAAACGCCATCAAGAACAGAAATTCTCACTGCATTGAAAACGGCGACTCGTTACTTCGATGAAAGAGTCGATTCCAATGGAAGATTTGTTTGGTACTATGCTTTAGATTTTTCACGTCGTTGGGGTGAACTCGAAGCATATCCATCAATGGCATGGATGCAAGGGCAAGGTAGTATTGAGATGGGAGAGACTTTTTTAGATTTATTTGATGCCACGAAGGATACATTTTATCTTAACCTTGCATTAAAAGTTGCTCACACGCTTGCGCAAGGTCAACTCGAGTGCGGAGGGTGGCATTACTTTATTGATTTTGCAGGAAAAGAATCGTTGAACAGGTGGTACAAAACAATTGGAAAGAGCGGATGGAGGCTAGAAGAATTTCGTTACTACTACGATAATGCAACATTTGATGATGGAGTTACAGCTAATGCAACGATGTTTTTGTTACGAATGGAATTAACGCATCCAACCGCAGAAGTTCGGACCGCTTTAATGAAGGCTCTCAATTTTATTAAGGAGAGTCAATATCCAAATGGCGCGTGGCCTCAACGATATCCGCCGCGTGATTCACTTTACAAGCTTGGGTACCCGAGTTATCCTTCTTACTATACTTTCAATGATGATGTTATATGGAATAACATTGTCTTCCTGATTACTTATAGAAAAGTCTTTGGCGATGCTTCTTTAGATGAACCAATCAGGCGTGGAATGAATTTTTATTTGGTCAGTCAAATGCCAGCGCCACAGGCTGGATGGTCGCAGCAATATTCATTTGACCTTCGTCCGGCAGCAGCACGCACCTATGAACCTGCAGGTCTTGATCCATTTTTTACTGCAAAACATATAGCAGCGCTATGTAAATTTTATGAAATGACTGGTGAAAAAAAATATCTAGCTCGTATTCCAGAAGCGCTTAGTTGGATAGAATCTGTTGCACTTTCGAAAGAAAATGGTGTTTTTCTATTACCGAAATTTGTAGAAGTAGGAACTAATAAACCATTGTATACTCATCGGCGAGGCTCGAACACAAAGTGCGGCTTGTACTATGTCGATTACAATAGTAAAAATACTCTGGGACATTATAGAAGTGTAAGGCCATTGAATTTCGACGCAGTCAATTTAATTTATCGAACTACTCTAAAAGAGCAACCGAAGCGCTCTGAGAGCTTTTATATTCCAAATATAGATTCGAATCAAAATCCGCTTGATCGAATCAAACAGGTATGCAAATATCTTCAATCTACAGGAGAGGCAGTGATAGAGGAACCTTTAGCCACCGTGAACCATGTAAACGATATTCTGGCTGCTCTTGATAGCGAAGGGCGATGGAAAACTCGTCACGCAATGATTAGTAATCCTTACCATGGAGAACCGACGACGTGCGATTCGACCACAGAAGCATACGCATCTTCTTATGTTGGCGATGAATATGATACATCGCCGTTTGAAAATCCTACGCAGGAAGAATATCTCTCGACTAGTTACTATATAAGAAATGTTCATATTTTGTTGGATTATTTGCAGAATGGAAAATAATATCAACTTGATGATGAGATAGCATTGCCAATAGTAAACGAAAAGTCTATATTGAAACAGAAATTATAGTGGTAATTGAAAGTGAGTATGATTAGCGGAATGTAAAAATCTCTGGAGGTCATAATGGGCTTCAGTACCATTGAGTGGACAATCCCGTTACGATTTATTGTGGCGCTGGCGCTGGGATTTCTTGTAGGGTTGGAACGAGAGAGTGCAAAGGGAGAGCGAAAGCTGGTATTCGGTGGCGTTCGTACGCACCCTATTATTAGTATGTTTGGCTTTGGATGCGCTTGGCTTTATTCTATTGGAGCATCGTTCATGTTGCCAATGGGATTGCTGGCAATTGCGCTGCTGACAGGGATAAATTACTTTGCAAAAATTCGAGTAGAACAATTTGGCTCGACAAGCGAAGTTTCTGCGCTCCTCACCTTTATTACCGGTGCGCTTGCAATGCTAGTCGATATCTGGATTGCGATGGCGATGGGTATTGTAAATACAATATTACTATCCGAAAAAGCAAAACTCGAATCAACCGTAGAGCGATTGAGTAAAGTTGAATTTCTTGCGCTGATTAAATTCTTACTCATTACGCTTATTATCTATCCCGTGCTTCCGAATAAGGAATTTACTCAGTTCCTTATCAATCCTGCTCGAGTCTGGTGGATTGTGATTATTGTTTCTTCATTAGGATTCGTAGGATATTTTCTGGAGAAAAAATTTGGCGAACGGCTCGGTTTATGGCTTTCGGGCTTGCTGGGAGGAATTGTATCAAGTACTGTTGTAACATTGTCGGTGGGACGTATAGCTCGTAAATTTCCAGCCCGTTCTGCCGATGCACTGCAGGCTGCGCTTCTTGCCAGTAGTGTTATGTATTTGCGAATTCTTGTACTCATCTTTATTATCAATCCAGGATTTCTTTCTTATCTATGGTATCGGCTGTTGATACTCTCTGCCGCAGGCGCTTTAATATCAGTGCAAAAGAAAACAAAGAGCAGCAATGCATCAGGAGAATTGCCAGAACTTCAAAACCCATTTGAGTTACGACCAGCGTTAGGATTTGCATTGTTTTTTGTGGCGTTATCTGTGATAACAACAATTGTTAAAACCACTATAGGTAATGCTGGTTTACTTGGTTTGGCGGCAATTGTTGGAGTTACAGACATCGATCCTTTTTTACTTTCGATTATTCAAAATCCAGGCGATAGTGTACAGGTTGGAGCTATTGCGATTCTCATTGCAATGGCAAGTAATACTGTTGCCAAAGGAATATATTTTTATTCATACACGACAACAAATCGCAAACAGGTGGTGTTAAGGTACTCATTGTTGACTTTGTGCCACATCCCGCTCATTCTTTTTTGAGGTGTAAATGAGAATCGTTCAGTATATAAGCCTGAACATTATTATTGGATGCGTCGTATGTATTGTGATTTCATGCAGGCCGATTTATCATGAAATTTATCCAAACTTGATCGACGGAAAATATGACTCGGAATTTCCGTATCGAGATTGTTCAGCGCAGCTGGCAGAAATTTCTTCGTCAGTCAAAATGATTAGCTCGGTAGCGTACTATCGGAACTATCTCTTTCCATTGGAATCGAAGGTTACTTTGCAGAAGTTACAATCTGACGATGCAAAACGTTTCGCTACGAAAGAAATAATTCTCAATCGTTCTTCATCGGGCACGGCAACAGTTCTTTTTTCATCTCAAACGAATGTTCTGCTATTAACCTGCGCTCATGTTATTTCATTCCCCGAAACTCTTATCACTTACTATTTGAATGATGCTCAGCAGTCGACTCCATATATTCATACAATCTCATATAAAGAGCGCCAATCAAATTATGTTGCAGGAATTGCAGGCTCCAAAGAGCTCGATATTCTTGTTCAGGATTCTCAACGGGATGTCGCACTTGTCGGAACAAGCATTATGTCTGACTTTCCACCGATGTCATTGCATTATCCGTTTGGTCACGCAAAAGAGTTGGAGTGGGGAAGTTTTGTTTATGTCTTTGGTTATCCTGCAGGACAATGTATCGTTACAAAAGCGATTGTAAGCAATCCAAACAAAGATAAGTCTGGCGCTTTTTTAATTGATGCCGTTGTGAATAGGGGATTTAGCGGTGGATTGGCGTTAGCGGTTCGCGATGGTGTGCCGAATTTCGAAGTGGTTGGAATGGTAAGACTCGTTGCCGCAAAGGCAGAATACTATCTTTCTCCAACTCGAGAAGGTACATCGATTGAATACGATCCCGATGTGCCATACACGGATGATGTTTATATCAATCGTCGGTTGAATATCGAGTACGGAGTTACGCAAGTTATTTCAAGTGAATCGATTCTTGATGTGCTTAAAGCTAATCAGACTCAATTACAAGCGCGTGGATATCATGTTTCATCGGTATTATCAAGATACTCGTCATCTAAGGATTCGGATATAAAGATAGATTCATCCACAAAAATTCGCTGATAGTTTCGATATCAAATATCAAGCGTTCCCCATGCTGCCAAAACTTTTCAAAGGTTTTAGTGAGGTGAAAGTCCTCCTCGAATTCGTCCGGCTGCAACGTACCGCACTACTTTATCAATTTTTTTGTTGTATAATTTTTGGGGCAATCGTTTCTGAGATAAATTTTTACGTTCGGATGTTTTTGGTAATTGTGGACTGGTTCCCTGAGAAGTTTGTGTGGGTTTCATAACGACTCCTTTCACATTGGGTTCATCGGTTATTTTTCCCTAAAACAACTTCTTTTGTGGAAATTATATAAAGTTTACGAACAAATGTCAAGCACATTACTCAGGCGTTTATATTGCAACGGGTAGCATTTTTCTGTATCATTATATTACTATGATTTTATTGGGAATTGAAACATCATGCGATGAAACTTCTGCAGCTGTAATAAAAGACGGCGCACTATTATCCAATGTTACTGTTGTGCAATATTTTCATTCTCATCATGGCGGTGTTGTACCGGAGCTGGCATCTCGGGCGCATCTTCGGTTAATTGTCCCAATTGTTGATGAAGCGCTTCAGCAGGCGGGAATTTCCAAAAATTTTCTTAACGGAATTGCGGCTGTTTATGGTCCTGGATTAATTGGCTCGTTGTTGGTTGGATTGAGTTTTGGAAAGGCTATGGCTTTAGGATTGAATATTCCATTTGTCGGAATCAATCATATGGAAGCTCATATGTTTGCTAATTTTATTGAAGAACCAAAGCCGTCGTTTCCATTTGTAAATCTCACAGTTTCTGGAGGACATACGCAACTCGTATTTGTAAAAGATTATTTCGAGTATGAAGCGCTGGGTACGACACTCGATGATGCTGCTGGCGAGGCTTTTGATAAAGTTGCAAAGATGTTAGGCATTGACTATCCGGGCGGTCCGCTTATCGACCGTTTAGCTCGCGATGGTAATCCTGATGCGATTCCATTTCCTCGTCCGTGGCTCGAATCAGATTCATTGAACTTTAGCTTTAGTGGATTGAAAACCTCTGTGCTATATTACTTAAGAAGAGTTGGATTTAATCCAGCACAGGCGGATGAACAATTTGTAAAAGATGTGTGCGCAAGTTTTCAAGCGAGCGTCATTGATGTTTTAGCGGGGAAGTTAATGAAGGCAGCGGAGAAAAAAAATGTCCAGGATGTTGCCGTCTCTGGAGGGGTTGCAGCTAACTCAGCGTTGAGGAAAAGATTGGAAGAAGTAACACAGAAGCATGGAAAACGGTTGTTCGTTCCGAAAATTGAATATTGCACGGATAATGCTGCAATGGTTGCTCTTGTTGGATATGAACGACTGCGACGGGGAATTAGTACGCCTTTTGAGATTGAAGTAGAACCAAATTTACAATTAGTGTGAGGTGGAGTGTGGCAAAAGAGACAGATGAAATTAAAGAGTGGCGAAAAAAAATCGATGAGATCGATATTCAATTGGTTCGGTTGCTCAATGAACGTGCAAGATGCGCTGAAAAAATTGGCAGTATTAAAATGAAACTGGGTGCAGAAGTCTATTCTCCTGAGCGTGAAAAACAAGTTATGGATAATGTTACACGCCATAATCAAGGACCGCTTTCAAATGCTGCGTTGTGTCGATTGTTTGAACGCATCGTTGATGAGTCACGCATTCTAGAACGTTCTCTTGGCGAAAAAACAGAACGCAATAAGTAGTGATGAAGCGATTGAATAAAAAGTTGATTGTTCTTTTTGCCGCATTAATAATATTAGTGGCAGTGTTTTTTGTTTACGTTCTCTGGTTGCCAAATTCTATAAGCAATCCAAAAGGCGAGGTAGTTACAATTTCTAAGGGAATGTCTTTCCATGCGGTTGCCGATTCACTTGATGCAAAAGGAATTGTACGAAGCAAATGGGCATTTATGCTTGCTGGCCGTTTCTTAGGATCCACGAAATCAATAAAGGTCGGCAAGTACATTTTTCTATCCGGAATGTCCAATGAGCAAATCCTGCGTGATATATGCAAGGGGAAATCAAGGCTTGTCATCTCTGTTACGATTCCGGAAGGCTGGCGTCTAGAACAAATCGCACATCGTTATGAACGAGAACTTGGTATTAGCACAGATCGTTTTCTTCAACTCTGCTATGACTCGACTTTCATTGTGTCAAACGGGGTAAATGCGCCATCGTTGGAAGGGTATTTGATGCCGGATACGTATTCTTTTTACTGGCAACCCGATGAAGAAGAAGTTATCAAACGTATGCTTGATGGACTTTTTTCATTCTATTCGGATAGTTTGATAGAGCGTCAGAAGCAATTGAAAGTTTCTCTCCATGAAGTATTGACGCTCGCATCAATCGTTGAAGCGGAATCAATATCGGATGAAGAGCGTCCGCGTATTGCTGGCGTCTATTGGAATCGATTAAAGAAGAAAATGCGTCTCGAAGCGGATCCCACTGTTCAATATGCGATTGGGAAAGAACGGAGACTGTTGTATCGGGATCTCGATGTGAATTCTCCTTACAACACATATCGTCGGATAGGATTGCCTCCAGGTCCAATCAACAATCCTGGGCGAGCGTCTATTCTTGCTACACTCTATCCGGAAAAACATTCTTACATTTATTTTGTATCGAATGGCGCTGGTGGACATCGGTTTGCGTCGTCGTATTCCGAGCATCAGCGGAATGTTGCACTGTATCGTAAATTTCGACGAGAACAACGACGTCTTGCAATGCAAAAAATTTCTGCAGAAGAACAATAACAGCTATATACGGACGGAGCTTTTATTGAGCAGAGAGATGGAAAGGAAGGTTGTATCTTCGATGTTTATGCGCCAGAATAAATTTCCAATCCTATGGAAATCTCTATTTCATTTGATTGGAATAGCAATCATCGCTTGCACATTTATAGACTGCGCTAATCGTATGCCGCCGCCCGGTGGTCCGGTGAATCGGACGCCTCCAGCAATAATTTCTACACTGCCAGCGAATGGAAGCACAAATTTTATGGGTTCGCGGATTCGTATCGAATTTAATCAATATGTGGATGAGCGATCCGTCGAAGAGTCCATTTTTATTTCGCCGTATGTTGGTCAACTTGAGTTCAAATGGCATGGGAAAAAAGTAGACATAGTATTTGAAGATACGCTACGATCGAATATTACCTATGTTGTTACTGTCGGAACAGATGTTACTGGATACTACACGAAAACACGGATGGCTCAATCGTTTACACTGGCATTCTCGACTGGTTCAGAAATTAATCAAGGCGCCTTGAGCGGCTCTATCATTCCACGGAATGAAAATGATACAAAAAGCGGAGTGATGATCTTTGCTTATCGAATTGACTCATTTTCGAAAGATACACTAAATCCTGCTCGCCATTCTCCTGATTTTATCACACAAACCGGAGTCAAAGGAGAGTTCTCTTTTGTTCATCTGCCGTGGGGAATGGTTCGCCTTTTTGCAATTCGCGATGAGTATCGGAATCTTCTCTACGATTGCGGTGTTGACGATTTTGGCGTGTGTATGCAGGACTATAATTTGAGTGAGTCTGATTCTTCTTTTTCAAATATTATAATGCAATTAGCGCGCGAAGATACAACGGCTCCGATTTTAATTAAAGTGAACCCTATCAATAATAAAAAAGTTGACGCTTCATTTTCTGAGTCACTACATCCTCGCTCTCTTGATGTGAATAATTTTTCTATTCTTGATACTACTACAAATGCGTTGCTTAAGGTAAATAGTATTTATCCTTCTACTTCCAATAAAACGAGTGTAATGATAAACACAGAGGAACAGGATTCGCTCTCACGATATCGTTTGACAGTTAATGGCGTCAGGGATTCGGCTGGAAATGTTATTTCGCCTAAAGGAAATTCCCTTGTATTTTCTGGCTCTTCAATTCCTGATTCGCTACGATTTCAACTTGAAAGTGTCTCTATAAAGGATAGTACGCTTGGTGTTCCTTTACACCCATCTTTTCATTTTACTTTTTCGGATGCTGTAGATACTGCTCATTGTGGCGAGTGGTTGCGTTTAAGAGCGGATAGTGCATCGTTCGTTCCTCTTATTGTTCATTGGCAAACTTTAACTACATCTACTGCACAGCCCGTAGATCCGTTAATTGGGTTACATTGGTATTCATTAGAAGCTGAGCTCTTTAAGATAAAGCGATGGGATAGTGTCTCTTTAGAAGATTCGTTGAAGCAGTGGCGTTTTCAAACTCTCGATTCATACGAGCTTGGAAGTGTGAGCGGTAGTGTGACTTTGAAATCTCATAATCAACCAGTTGGAACGTTATATGTTATTTCGATCCCAGTAGAAAAATCTATTGAACGTTCTACTGCTGTCGTTGATAAGACTGGAACTTTTTCTTTTCCAATGTTACAGGCAGGGAAGTATGTATTGAAAGTGTTTGAAGATACCAATAGAAATGGGGTATACGATCCGGGTAAGCCTTTTCCTTTCCAGCCTTCGGAACCGGTATTCCTTTTCAATGACACATTACGGATTAGGGCACGATGGCCATTAGAGGGAGTAAATCTAAATCTTCCATTTTAACCCAGATTATTCATTAGAAACTTGCAAAGATTATTGCCTCAATACTCCTTACGGCTACTCGGCAACCGATTCCCTGACGGTCGCTGAGGTGAGCGGTAATTCGTATCGAAATCACCAGTGCAAAATTCCCCTCTTGTAGAGGGGGAAGGGGTGTGTAATTCTATCTTTGTGCTTTTATTTTTCCTTTACATCTAATCCATCATTATTTGTTCTTTTCTCTTGAAAGAAAAGAACCAAAAGTTCAAGACTCAAGAAAAATATGGGTAAAACATCGGCTCACTCCGCTGCACAAAATAAACTCGTCTCGCAAAAAGCGCGAGCCTCAAACAGAATTTTGTGCGGACGCTTCGTTCGCTTCGTTTTACATACTATATTTTTCTTAGGTCGTTTTTCACAAAAATTTAGAGCTGTTGCTCCGATATGCACTTCGTACACCTCGGCTCCTGACGGTGGCTGAGTAGAGCGACAGCTCGTATCGAAGCCACCATTTTGATTCCATTTTCTTTCATCTATTTTATTATGCTATCTTCTCTTATACTTCTAAGTACCTTTATTGTATAACTATACCAGCGATTTTGCAAAGAATAATTTTTGTTGATTTGCAGAGTTCGAACAGTTAATATTCCGCATTTTATCCTTTCTAATACTAACGTGGCACAAAAAAAAGAGCGCCCTTTTTGGAGCGCTCCTTTTAGTAGCTTAGTAGCTGTCAATTACTTGTTCGCTTTATAGAAGTCTTCCATAAATGAAGCAAGTAATTCCACAGATTCTACGGGACACGCGTTGTAGATAGACGCTCTCATACCGCCGACGCTTCTATGTCCTTTTAATCCAAGCATTTTCTTTGCTTTTGCTTCTGTTACAAATTTTTCTTCAAGCTCAGGCTTCGGAAGCACAAAGGTGATATTCATGATCGAACGATCTTCTTTTTGCGTGACCGTACCTTTGTAAAAATCAGGATGGGCATCGATAACGTCGTAAATCATCTTTGCTTTTTTCTCATTGCGCGCCTGGATTGCATTGAGTCCGCCTTCTTGAATAATCCATTTCAATGTTGCTCCTACGACGAAAACAGGAAGTACTGGAGGAGTATTATAGAGCGAGCCAGCATCGATGTGTGTTTTATATTTGAGCATTAATGGAACATTCTGTTTTGCTTGCTCTGCCCATGCTTTTTTGACAACGATCATCACGACGCCAGCAGGTCCTAAATTTTTCTGAGCGCCAGCATAGATAAGGCTGTATTTTTTATAATTTCGTTTTATCCCGAAAATATCGGAAGACATATCGGCAACGAGCGGAACAGAGCCAGTGTCAGGATCGGATTTCCATTCGGTTCCGTAAATTGTATTGTTCGTTGTTATGTGAACATAGTCTGCATCTGGTGAGAAAGTAATGTTCTTTGGAATGTAGGTGAATTTACTTTCTTTTGAGGAGGCGACTTCAGCAACCTCGCCAAAAAGTTTTGCTTCTTTAATTGCTTTGGATGCCCACTCACCTGTGTTTACATAATCGGCTTTTTTGGAAAGGAAGTTCATTGGTACCATTGCAAACTGTAATGATGCGCCTCCACCTAAGAAGAGGACAGAATATTCATCTGCAGATAGTCCCATTAGTGAAAGAACGTCTGTTTGAGCATCTGTTAGAACTTTCTCAAATGCTTTCTCACGATGGCTAATCTCCATAATGGAAATGCCAAGTCCGTTAAACTCCATAACGGCATCGCGAGTTGCTTCCAAAACTGGTACTGGTAATACAGCAGGACCAGCGAAAAAATTGTGTGCACGTGACATAAAATTCTCCTCGATTAGTTCCGAATGTTTGTTTATATGATTACTTAAAACATAGCAATAATTCTTATTTTTTTCTATAAAATTATTTTATAATTTGTATAGAACTTAAAAAGTTGAGGGTTAAGTATAATTTCGCTATACTTATTTTGTATCTTTGAAGGTAAATACAGTGTTTGAAAATATCGCAGCTTTAAGAATAACGACAATCCATTTTCAATAATTTTTTTATCATTTTATAAGGAGAATTACAATGAAAATTCTCGTCACAGACGGAATATCAAAAGAAGGCGCCAAGATTCTGAAGGATGCAGGTCATGCTGTAGATCAGCTTACCTTGAAGCCTGAAGAACTAATCCAGAAAATTGGCGAGTACGATTGCATCCTCGTGCGTTCGGCAACGAAAGTAACAAAAGAAGTAATCGAAGCGGGCAAAAATCTTAAAGTCATAGGTCGCGGTGGAGTGGGAGTTGATAACATTGACGTTGCTGTAGCGAAGGAACGCGGAATTCTTGTGTTGAATACTCCATCTGCATCTTCGATATCTGTTGCAGAATTGACGATTGGGCATATGTTAGCGGTCTCTCGTTTCCTGCACGTTAGCACAATGGAAATCCGGCAGGGAAAATGGCCAAAGAAAGAGTACGGCAAGGGAATTGAACTCTATAAAAAGAACCTAGGAATTATGGGATTGGGAAATATTGGAAAAGAAGTTGCACGCCGGGCGCTTGCATTTGGAATGCATGTGATAGCGTATGATCCTTTGCTAACTCCAATGGATTTCTTTGTTGAGATTACAACAAAGGAAAAAGTATTGAAAGAATCGGACTACATTTCCTTACATCTTCCATATGATAAAAAACAGGGTCCTGTGATTGGTAAAAAAGAAATCGAGATGATGAAGAACGGCGTTGTGATTGTGAACTGCGCTCGTGGAGGAGTTATTGATGAAGCTGCATTGCTCGAAGGTCTTAATAGCGGAAAGATTGCTGGAGCTGCATTAGACGTGTTTGCGAACGAGCCGCCAACAGAAGCTCAACAGGCGCTCATTCAACATCCACGAGTTAGTGTTTCGCCGCATATCGGTGGTTCTACTGTTGAGGCGCAAGATCGCATTGGAATTGAAATTGCGACGAAAATCAATCAGGCGTTCGCTGAGATGCAAGCATAAGGACATTTATGGTAACAATAAGGCCTTTTCGTGCATTCCGTCCGAAGCCTGAATATGCTGCTGAAGTTGCTGCAAGACCATACGATGTTTTAAGTTCGGAAGAAGCGAGAGAGGAAGTCAAGGGGCATCCTTTCTCGTTTCTCCATGTCGGGAAGCCTGAAGTTGATCTTGACCCTTCGATTCCTCTGAATGATCCAAGAGTTTATCAAAAAGCGAAAGAAAATCTCAACGAGCTTATTGATAAGAAGATTCTATTACAGGATCCAGAACCATATCTGTATGTATATGCACAAACAATGAACGGTCGTACACAATATGGTTTAGTAGGTTGCGCATCCTCTGAAGAGTATCGACGTAATATTATCAAGAGACATGAATTTACGAGAAAAGATAAGGAGGATGATCGTTGCGAACACATTCGTGTTACAAAATCTCATTCAGGACCGATCTTTCTTACTTATCGGGATGTTCCAGAAATAAATTCTCTCATTACATCCATCGTTCAGCAACCGCCGGAGAATGATCTGATCGCTCCTGATGGCGTTCGTCATCGGAGTTGGGTAATTTCCAATCCGAATACGATTAAAGAAATTGTCGAACTCTTTCGTAACGAAGTTCCAGTGCTGTACATTGCAGATGGACATCATAGGTCTGCGGCTGCTGTAAGAGTGGCAGCTGAACGAGCCGCTTCAAATCCACAGCATACTGGTGATGAAGAATATAATTACTTCCTTGCTGTGTACTTTCCAGCTTCTCAACTGAAGATTATGGATTATAATCGGGTTGTAAAAGATTTAAATGGTTTATCGAAAGAAGAATTTCTCAAACGAATACAAGAATATTTTACCGTAAATAAATCTGAACATCCTGTACATCCTGCAAAGAAAGGCACTATCGGGATGTATCTGGATGGTTCATGGTACCAACTTGATGTTGCTAATTCTTTGTCAAAATCAGATGATCCAATCGAGAGTTTGGATGTAGAGATACTTCAGCGTTATGTACTCGATCCTATTTTAGGTATCCATGATCCGCGTACGGATAAACGCATTGATTTTGTCGGTGGAATTCGTGGTTTGGGTGAACTTGAACGGCGTGTAAATTCTGGCGAGATGAAAGTTGCTTTTAGCATGTGTCCGCCTTCGATGGATGAACTTATGCGTATTGCGGATGAAGGGAAATTTATGCCCCCAAAATCCACATGGTTCGAGCCTAAATTGCGTGATGGTTTATTTGTTCATTTCTTTGATTAAGTGATAATCTGCTCCTTTTGTAGCGTGTGCAAAAGGAGCTTATTTATTAGTTCATATCTTTTTTATTTTTTTTCTTGGAAAATTTATCTCAGGAGGAAGGAAGATCATGATTCGTAAATTATTTGCTTTCATGATTGTATGCTCTTGCATTGCGTATCCACAAGAAATACGTACAATAAAACAAAATCCCGTTAAAGAAACGGATAAACTTCCCAATAATGACTCTGTAGCTACTGCTTATGCACTTCCATCGCGTTTTTCCTCGGTGATTGTTGTAAGGGTGAAATATCAAGCAGATTTGTTAACAGAATTAACCAACATCGTTAGTAAAAATGACATCCAAAATGGAGTGATTCTATCTGGCATTGGTTCTGTTACCGGTTACCATATTCACGTTGTCAATAATACAACATTTCCAACAAGCAATGAGTTTATAAAGAATCCCAATGCTCCGGCGGATATTGTCAATCTCAACGGATATATCATTGATGGAAGAGTTCACGCGCACATTACTCTTGCTGATGGCAAAAAAGCATTTGGTGGACATCTCGAAGAAGGGACACAGGTTTTTACCTTCGCAATTATTACTATTGGAATTTTAGAAAACATCGACCTTAACAGAGTCGATGATTCAACATATCGTTAATCTTATGTGAGGAGAACAACTATGAATATCTTTCGTTCGATAGCAATTGGAATGATTTTGTTTTCGATCAGTATGATGATTGCGCCGGGTTGTGCAGCACAGCAAAGTTCGACGACGTCCGATCCTGGAGAAGGGAAATATTCCGTTCCGTATGTATTACCGACGCCAGAAAGTATTAAAAATGTTCTTAATCGGGTCAATTCATTTTTTGAAAATGGCGAGCCGTTCAAAGTTATTGATCGAACAACAGGGAAAGAAATTACGAATCAAACCACGCTTAATCGTAATGCCGATTTGAATCAAAGTGGCAACGATGTTATTTCACTCTGGGGCTACACAAGCGGAGTAACGTATGCGGCAATGCTGAAAGCCGCAGAAGTTACCGGCGATTCGCGTTATCAAAAATATCCTATCAAGAGCATGAGCTTCTATGCAGATTGGCTTCCGTATTTCCAAAAAATTGATTCTGTCTATGGACAACAAAAGAATGCATTCGAACCGGTACTGCATACAAGATCGCTCGATGATTGCGGAGCAATGGGAGCCGCCCTCATTAAAATCTACAATGTAAATAAAGACCCACGCCTTCTACCCATCATTAACCACATTGCTGATTATATATCGAACAAACAATTTCGTTTGAGCGATGGAACGTTAGCCCGACAACGTCCGCAAGCGCAATCGGTCTGGGCGGATGATGCTTATATGTGCATTCCTTTTCTTGCGCAAATGGGAAAATTGACTGGCGACAAAAAATATTATGATGATGCTGTTCATCAGATTCTTCAATTCAAAAAATACTTATGGCGACCGGATAAAAAGTTGTTTGATCATGGAGTCAATATTCATTGTGCCGATGATCCGAATTATTACTGGGCTCGTGCAAACGGTTGGGTAATGATGGCAATGGTGGAATTGCTCGATGTTCTTCCAGAATCGTACAAAGAACGCAATGAGATTATTCAGCTGCTTCGAGCTCATGTTCAGGGAGTTGCCGAATTGCAAGGTAAAAACGGACTATGGTATAACTTACTCGATAAGAATGATAGCTATGAAGAAACTTCTGCCTCTGCAATGTTTGTCTATGCAATTGCGCACGGAATCAATAAAGGCTGGGTCGACTATACGTACGGACCAGTTGCACAATCAGGATGGAATGCTTTAACAACAAAAGTAACTGAAAAAGGAGAAGTCGAGGGCACTTGTTGGGGAACTACATTTGCAAACGATATTGTGTATTACTATCATCGTCCTGCTTCGGCGGCGGCATCCCATGGCTATGGTCCTGTGATTTTTGCGGGAGCTGAAATGTTAGCTCTGATTCAAAATCCTGCTATAACTATAAAAGTCAGTAATCGTGCGTTTCATTACCGGTTAAGTTCCGAAGTAAAGTAAAAGGCAATTACTTTTTCGATTATCCCCTTAATGTTTTGCGAGCATTAAGGGGTTTTTTATTCCGCATTATGCATTAGAAACTCACAATGATTGTTGCCTCGATACGCTCTTCGAGCTACTCGGCAACCGATTCACTGTTGGTGGCTGAGGTAGGTAAATTTACCTGTAACCCACGAGTTCACCCGTGGGTTGCTTCATATTTTGTTTGTGTTGACGCTACGTTCGCCACGTTTTACTTCCATATTTTTCTAAGGTTAATTAATTGTATAGTTGAGAGAATTTGTTTTGCGTTATTAAACTTAATCAGTTTATATCCGCGTTATCTGCATGAAAAATAATCCATAAATTCACTTATTTTTAGAACTTTATCGGCATAAGAATTGCAACATTATAAAGGTGTATTTTATACGCCGTTTTATATGGTTACCTTGCTTTTCTGTTCTATCTAAATAATCAATAAAAAGGCGTTTTTGAAGGAAATTAAGGATAGATTAGAATTGTAACATAGCTTGTTTGAAGACGGGTGTATTTTTATATATCAAAACAATATTCTGATGTTATTATTTTCATAATAATTATATAATCGAAAGGGTTCGACCATGCCAAAAAGAAGATTGATAATGGGATTTTTTTGTCTGGCATTAGTTTTTTCGCTGGGTAAAGCTCAAAAATTTGAAGGACTTGCATTGACGCCGCCAATGGGCTGGAACAGCTGGAACACCTTTGCTTGTAATGTGGATGAAAATTTAATCAAAGAAATCACAGAAGCTATGATTGCAAGCGGTATGAAAGATGCTGGTTATCAATACATAGTAATCGATGATTGCTGGCAGGGTGAGAGGGACAGTCTGGGATTTATTCATCCCGATCCGCAGCGCTTTCCGTCTGGAATGAAAGCGCTGGCAGACTTCATTCATTCGAGGGGATTGAAATTTGGAATTTATTCTTGTGCGGGAAACAAAACGTGCGGCGGTCGTGAGGCAAGTCGCGGCTATGAATATCAAGATGCGTTCACGTATGCGCAATGGGGAGTTGACTATTTGAAGTACGATTGGTGCAATACAAGTGGTTTGAATTCTGTTGGAGCTTATACAACGATGCGTGATGCGCTCTATGCCGCCGGACGTCCAATCGTTTTTAGTATTTGTGAATGGGGAGATACAAAGCCATGGGAATGGGCAAAAGATGTTGGACATTTGTGGAGAACGACTGGCGATATTATCGATTGTTTCGATTGTGAGGTGAACCACGGTTCGTGGTCATCGTGGGGAGTAATGAAAATCGTGAATATGCGCGCAGGTATTCGGCAGTATGCTGGTCCTGATCACTGGAACGATCCCGATATGCTCGAAGTTGGTCGTGGCATGTCAACTTCCGAAGATAGAGCTCATTTTACAATGTGGTGTATGATGGCTGCGCCGCTCATCGCTGGCAATGATCTTCGTTCGATGACAAAAGAAACAGTTGAGATTCTGACGAACAAAGAAGTAATTGCAATCGATCAGGATTCGCTTGGCGTACAAGGATTCCGATACAACGATAACTTTCAAGGTGTTGAAGTTTGGGGAAAGCCACTGAAGAATGGAGATTGGGCGATTTGTTTCCTCAATCGTTCGGAAGTAAAACGCAAGGTGCATTTCGATTGGTCTCATCAAAATATTGCAGATGATATTTCTCATACATCATTAAATACACAAGAGAGCGAATTTACAGTGCGTGATTTATGGGGAAAGAAAAATATTGGCACTACTCGGAAACCGCTGGATGTCGAAGTTGGCAGTCACGACGTCGTTCTTCTTCGTCTCATTAAGAATCAAAAGTAATTTTGTAAGGGTTCAGGAAATGGCTGTAAGTGCAAAAAAGATTGCTATGCTTTTGCTTTTGTTCTGTTTTATTCCTCTCTATGGAAAGGAACCTCAACAAGTTCAAATAAAAAATCCGCGTGAACGCCTGTTAATGGATTTCAATTGGAAGTTTGCGTATGGGCACAGAACAGATTTTCAAAAGGATTTTTCTCACGGTACAAGCTATTTTTCTTATTTAGCAAAAGCTGGTTATGGCGATGGTCCAGCCTCGAAAGATTTTGATGATAGAAGTTGGCGTTTGCTCGATCTTCCACATGATTGGGCTGTGGAGTTGCCATTTGATTCGACGGCAAGTTTTAGTCATGGATATAAATCAGTTGGCAGAAATTTTCCGCAGCGGAGCATTGCTTGGTATAGGAAGTCGTTTGTGATGCCGAAGGAAGATTTAGGTAAACGGATAGTCTTAGAGTTCGATGGAGTTTTTCGGAATGCTACAGTCTGGTTCAACGGTTTCTATCTTGGTGAAAATCAGAGCGGCTATTACGGTTTTTCTTATGATGTTACCGACTACGTTGATTATGGCGGAAAAAATGTTGTTGCTGTTCGAGTTGATGCAACAATGGAAGAAGGTTGGTTCTACGAAGGCGCTGGAATTTATCGTCATGTTTGGTTGAATAAGTTTCAACCGCTTCATATCAATGATAAGAGCGCTTTTGTTCACTCTTCTATCTCTGGCGATACTGCAAAAGTTTTTGTTGATATTTCGATATCCAATGAAAGTGAA
>DAOOUW010000020.1:26925-38402 GCA_035390885.1 Bacteroidota bacterium
AATACCTTTTGGCATTCGTTCTATTTTTTTCGACGCTCAAAAAGGATTTTTCTTGAATGGAAAACATGTCTTGTTGAAAGGCACAAACAATCATCAGGATCATGCTGGAGTTGGAGTTGCGTTGCCTGATGGATTGCAGGAATATCGAATTCGTCGGCTGAAGGAAATGGGATGCAATGCGTATCGTTGTTCGCATAATCCGCCGACGCCTGAGTTGTTGGATGGTTGCGACCGTTTGGGCATGCTTGTTATTGATGAAAATAGATTGATGGGAACGACGTCAGAACATCTCGAACTTCTAAAACGAATGATTCTTCGAGATAGAAATCATCCGTCGGTAATTCTCTGGTCGATTGGAAATGAAGAATGGGCGATAGAAGGAAATGAAACAGGCGCTCGAATTGCAACGACGATGCAGCGGTTTGTGCATTCACTTGACTCAACTCGACCTGTAACCTATGCGAATAGTGGCGGCTGGGGAAATGGTATTTCAACGGTGCAAGAGGTGATGGGATATAATTATATTTTTAATGGGGATATTGATAAACATCATCAGGATTTTCCGCAACAGCCTTCCGTTGGCACTGAGGAATCAACTTCTCGTGGCGCTCGAGGAATTTATCGAGATGAACCTGCTCAAGGATATATGGCTGCAATTGACAGAACGGGTCAAAGTACCTTGAGCATCGAAAAAGGATTCCAATTTTATACTGAGCGTCCATTTCTTTCGGGCTTATTTTTCTGGACTGGATTTGATTATCGTGGGGAATGTCAACCATTTGGATGGCCTCAAGTAACATCGCACTATGGAATTCTGGATCTCTGCGGCTTTCCTAAAGATATGTTTTACTATCTTCAGTCTCATTGGACTGAAAAACCAGTTCTTCATTTGTTTCCTCACTGGAATTGGTCAAATGGCGATACGATTCACGTGTGGGCATATTCAAATTGCGAAGAGGTAGAGCTTTTTCTTAATAATAAAAGTTGTGGAAGAAAAGCGATTCCGCGCTACTCGCATGGAGAATGGATTATTCCGTACGAATCTGGCAGGTTAGTTGCACACGGTTTTGCACAAGGGAAAAAGATAATTACAACAGATCAGCATACCACTGGAGAGTCAGCCGCAATTCAACTCATAGCCGATAAACCAACTCTCTTAGCCAACAAAGAAGATGTTGCAGTTATTACAGTACAAATTGTGGATAAGAATGGAACTGTTGTTCCAACTGCGAATGAAGAGGTTGAATTTGCTCTAAAAGGAAATGCTAAGATAATTGGAGTTGGGAATGGCGATCCATCTTCGCATGAGCCGGATAAATTTTTTGAGTCAATATCTCAAATCTTTATTACAGAACTCAAAGGACGTAATGTACCTCTTCAAGCCAAATATGAAGAACTACAACCGGGTTATAATGACTCTTCATGGCATTCAATGACAGACGAACAAGGGAATTACGCGCTGAAGCCAGATCGATCCTACCCAAATGTTATTATTCGTGGTATTATCGAATTAGGAGATTTGCCATCCAATGCTCGTGTAATACTTTTCCCAAAAATATTGTGTGAAGAACAATCAATATACATCAACGGAAAGCTTGTTGCTTCTGGTTTAAAGCGAGGTCAAGAAATTGGCAGCTATGAAATAGAACGAAATATTTTGCAGAAAGGGAAAAATGTTTACGCCGTTGTTGGACCGCCGCTTGCACCGCGCTATTTATATGATCAGCTAAATACGGATCCTGGATTGGTACAAATTATTCTTCCACAGGAGCAATGGGAACGCAAAACATTCAATGGGTTTGCGCAGATAATTCTGCAAGCAACAGATAAGCCAGGTACTGTAACGCTCGAAGCAATATCGCCAAAGCTCAAGAAAGGAACTCTAACGCTGCAGGTGTTGCCTTCACAAGTTCGGCCCTATGTTGAATAGCAAAACAATAAATCAATGAAAACTACGATTATAAGTTTTATACTGATTATTTCCTTTTATCTTGTTGCTTGTGCACAAACAAATCAATCGAGCGATATTCAAATGATGGATAGTTCCAAAATTTTTCGAAGCATTCCGATGTTTTCCAATTTTGTAAAAGACACATTTGTCATCGATGTTTCTTTACCTGCGGGATATGAAGCCGAACTGGTTACTCATTATCCTTTGCTGATTTTAACGGATGGAAATTGGCGCAGGCCCCAACATCGCACGATTCATAGCTTGAGCGATACCGGCGGAATTAAGAAAATGGTGGTCGTTGGAATTAGCTACCCTGATTCTTATGATGTAACGAATATCCGGAAACGAGATTTCCTTTACGGAGCGGAAAATTTTTTGGATTTCATTTTGAGCGAGCTTTTGCCATTCCTTTATAGTAATTATCGGTTGACTGATGAACGTACTCTTTGGGGTTCGTCATTTGGCGGATACTTTGTGATGTACACTTTGTTTCAGTTTCCACAGAAAACGAAGGATGTTTTTCAACACTACATTGTTGCAAGTCCGGCAGTTTACCAAACGACGCCCTTTAAAGGTGAGCCAAAGAATTTGCTCGAATATGAAGCGATGTTATCTCAGCAAACGGATTCATTGCCTGTCGATCTCTATGCTACAGTTGGGGGAAATGAAGATACGAGCGCCTTCTATAATCCATTTCTGCAATTAGTTCATCAGATTGAAGAACATCGTTACAAGGATTTTCATTTTGAGTATTACATTGATCCGGGAAAGAATCATTTTACTGTTTGGGAACCGACATTGGTTCGTGGTTTACAATTATTTTTACATCAATAATGAAGAGGAGAATGTGCAAATGAAAAAGACGATTATTTTTTTCTTTAGTGTTCTTTTGATTTTTGGACAACAATATCTTTATTCGCAAAAAAAAAGTCCTGCTCAAAAGCAACAACTCATTGATTGGTCAGATACTTTCGATCCAAATAAGCCAGGGAAATTTACTGCGCCAAAGAAACTTCCACTCATCAGTGTAAAAGGAAATTCGTTTGTCAACCAACAAGGCGATACTGTTATTTTTAGAGGATTGGCAATTGCGGATCCCGATAAACTCGAGCAGGAAGGACGCTGGAGTAAAGTGATTTTCGAGCAGATTAAAACCTGTGGCGCGACGATTGTACGAATTCCAATTCATCCGGTTGCGTGGAAAATGCGAACGCCTCAAAAGTATCTAGAATTACTCGATCAAGCTGTAGAATGGTGCACAGAACTGAATATGTATGTAATCATCGATTGGCATTCCATTGGAAATCTTGGAATGGAATTATTTCAAGACCCAATGTACAACACCACAAAGAAAGAGACGTATGAATTTTGGCGGATCATTGCAATTCACTTTCAGGGAAATAATACAACTGCATTCTATGAATTATTTAATGAGCCGACAATAAATAATGGAAAATTGGGAAGAATGAGCTGGACGGAATGGAAAGAAATCAACGAGAACATTATTTATTTAATTCGTGCTATCGATAGGGAAAAGATTCCATTAGTTGCAGGTTTAGATTGGGCATACGATTTAACGCCGCTTCATATCGAGCCAATCGAAGCTGAAGGAATTGCGTACGTAACTCATCCGTATCCGCATAAACGTAAACCGCCTTTTGAACCAAAATGGGATGAAGCATTTGGCTTTGCCAAAGAACAATATCCTGTATTTGCAACGGAGTTTGGCTGCATTCTTGGCGACCATGGAATTGCTGATAATGAAGAGTATGCGAACAAAATTATTTCATACTTCGATGAGCATCAAATTAGCTGGTGCGCTTGGGTATTCGATCCAGATTGGTATCCAAGACTTCTTGAATCGTGGGAGCCAATGAAACTGACTGGGAGTGGGGAATTCTTCAAGAAGGTAATGCTGGAAAGATTAAATCAAAGCGAAACTCATCAAAAATAAGGAGAGGAGTAACGACATTGGAATCATTCCATAATCCAAAATACTCAAGAAGAGAATTTATAAATTTTATAGGTGCTGGTATGGCAACATTAGCGTTTGGAAAATTTCAAAATGTGTTTGCAAAAGACAACGTTCATCTTCCTCGAGTTGCGGTTCAGTTGTATTCAGTTCGGCGAGAATTAGAAAAAGATTATCAGACGACATTAAAGAATATCGCTGACATTGGATATTACGGTGTAGAGACCTATGCTCTGCCGGAAAATCTTACGCTTCAAACAGTTTCGTCTACATTAAAATCATTGGGACTTTCTGTCGTTGCAATGCATGTAGATTATCCTTTTGGGAACGCTTCGCTCGAAGATGTGCTACGAATGTCAGAAGCATACAGTTGTGATATTGCAGTTTATGCAGGCTGGCCTGAAGGAGAAAAATATTCATCGAAAGAAACTATGGAACGTACAGCGGAGCAATATGCAATAGCTTCGGAAAAGCTCTCTTCGCACGGAATTAAATTTGCGCTTCATAATCATTGGTTTGAATTCGAGCCTCACAGCGGGGAAATTCCATTTCTATATCTTCTAAAAAAACTTCCGCCATCAATTTTGTTTGAGATAGATGTTTATTGGGCGCAGACTGGCGGCGCAAATCCTGCAAAAATTCTTTCAAGGTTTGGAGATCGTGCGCCACTGCTTCATATCAAAGATGGACCAGCAACAAAAGAAGCGATGTATCGTCAGGTTCCAGCTGGAAGGGGGAATGTAAATTTTCCTGCAATCTTTAAAGGATCGAAGAATAATGCGCGCTATGCTATCGTCGAATTTGATGAGTACGATGGTAATATTTTCGACGGATTGAAAATGAGTTATGAATATCTTGTCAATAATAATTTTGCAATAGGAAAGGAATAACTATGAAAGTTCTTTTTATTGGTGGCACAGGGAATATCAGTACTTCTGTAAGTAAACTTGCGTTAGAGAAAGGAATTGATTTATACTTACTCAATCGTGGTAAGAGGAATGTTTCTCTCTCAGGCGCGCATTTTTTAACAGGCGATATTCATTCAATCGATGAAGTCAGAAAAGTTCTCGAACCGTACCGCTGGGATGTTGTTGTCAATTGGATTGCATTTCACGAAAGCGATATAGTACGAGATTATGAATTATTCCGTGGAAAGACAAAGCAGTATATTTTTATAAGCTCAGCATCAGTATATCAAAAACCGCTTGCTTCGCCATTTGTAACAGAATCGACCCCAATTGCAAATCCATTCTGGCAATACTCTTGCGATAAAATTGCATGCGAACTGTTGCTCAATAAACTTTATCGCGAGGAGAATTTTCCGATTACAATTGTTCGTCCGTCTCACACTTACGATACAATTATTCCGGTTGCAATTGGTTCAGGCTCTGAGTATAACATTGTTGAAAGAATGCGGAAGGGGAAAAAAGTGATTGTACACGGAGATGGAACAACGCTCTGGACAGTAACTCATTCAAAAGATTTTGCTAAAGGCTTTGTTGGGCTTCTTGGACATCAACAAGCGATTGGCGAAACTTTTCACATTACCTCTGATGAAGTCTTAACGTGGAATCAAATCCATGAGGCAATTGCAGATGCAATCGAATGTAAGCCAAATCTTATTCACATTGCTTCTGATTTTCTGGTGCAATTCGATGAAGAACTTCGCGGTTCGCTGCTAGGCGATAAAGCGATGAGCGTTGTATTCGATAATTCAAAAATTAAGCGGTTTGTTCCTGATTATGTTGCAACAATTCCTTTCAAACAGGGAATTCGTCAGACGATTGCATGGTTTGAAGCCGAGCCTTCCCGTAAAATCATTGACACCAAACTCGAGAGTTGGATAGATGAAGTCATTGCTCGTTATGAAAAATTAAAGTAAAGGAGAGAAGAGTAAAATGAAATATGGTTATTTTGACGATGAACAAAAAGAATATGTAATTACTCGCCCTGATACCCCTCTACCGTGGATCAATTACATTGGTACAAATGAGTACTTTGGAATTATTTCTAACACGGCTGGTGGATATAGCTTCTATCGTGATCCAAGAAAATTACGACTAACTCGTTATCGGTATAACAATATTCCGATGGATAATAACGGTCGTTATCTCTACATAAAAGATGGAGATGTTGTCTGGAATCCAATGTGGAAACCAATGAAGGTAGAGCTGGATCATTATGAATGTCGTCATGGATTAGGATATACTCAAATAACCGGGGAAAAGAATAATCTGACATCGACAATTTTGTATTTTGTACCGCTCGATGTGCGTCATGAAATGTGGGTCGTAACGCTGCGGAATACTTCAAAGCAGACAAAAAATATTCGGCTCTGGAGTTTTGTAGAATGGTGTCTGTGGGAAGCATACGATGATATGACGAATTTTCAACGCAACTATTCGACGGGTCAAGTTGAGGTTGAGAACGGAGTAATTTTTCACAAGACGGAATATCGCGAACGGAGAAATCATTACGCATACTTTGCAACAAGCGAGCCTGTAAGTGGATTCGATACAAGTAGAGATGCTTTTGTTGGCGTTCATAATGGACTGGAAATGCCTCAAGCAGTTAAAGATGGAAATTGCAGAAATAGCATTGCGTATGGCTGGTTGCCAATTGGCGTACATCAAATTGATTTAACGCTTAAAGGAGGCGAGAGTAAAGAGCTTTGTTTTATTGTTGGTTATGGAGAAAATGCTGAAGAGAAGAAGTTCCTTCCGGATGGAACAATTCGTAAAGATGAATTCTATGCGGTAAAAGAAAAACATCTTTCTGTTGCAAGCGCAATGGAAGAATTCAAAAAACATCGTCGGTATTGGGAAGAGTTAATTTCTAATTATGTGGCTCGAACCCCTGATGAAATTGTCAACAGAATGGTCAATATTTGGAATCAGTACCAATGCATGGTAACTTTTAATATGTCTCGTTCAGCATCGCTCTATGAATCTGGAATTGGTCGAGGAATGGGATATCGAGACAGCAATCAAGATATCCTTGGGTTTGTTCATATGATTCCGTCACGCGCTCGCCAAAGAATTCTGGATTTGGCTTTGACGCAACTTTCCGATGGAACTTGTTTCCATCAATATCAGCCATTGACAAAAAAAGGTAATACCGACATCGGCGGTGGATTCAATGATGATCCGCTGTGGCTTATTCTTTCGACATCTGCTTATATTAAAGAAACTGGAGACGTAGGCATTTTACAGGAAAAAGCTGGTTATGCGGATAAACCAGATTCTAATGCAACGCTGCTCAATCATCTTCATTTATCACTTGAGTATACATTAAAGAATAGAGGTCCGCACGGATTGCCGCTCATCGGTCATGCTGATTGGAATGATTGTTTGAATTTGAATTGCTTTTCGACTACGCCAGGTGAGAGCTTTCAACTTGCAGGGCACATCGAGAATGATAAAGTTGCCGAATCCATTATGATTGCTGGATTGTTCTGTCATGCTTGTCATGAAATGGCATCGCTGCTTCATTTTACTGGCGATGATAAGAAAGCCAAATACTATGAGGATTGTGCCAATGAAATGAAGGAAGTGGTTTATAACTATGGATGGGATGGCGAATGGTTCTTGCGAGCTTATGATGCAATGAGTAGAAAGATCGGCTCGAAAGAGAATGAAGAAGGGGAAATTTTTATCGAGAGTCAGGGTTGGTGTATTATTGGAAGAATTGGATTGGAAAATGGTTATGCTGCAAAAGCATTAGAGAGTGTAAAGAAATATCTTGCAACTCCAAATGGAATCATACTTCAGCAGCCCGCTTATTCAAAGTACTATGTCCATTTGGGAGAGGTGAGTTCTTATCCGCCGGGCTATAAAGAGAATGCGGGAATTTTTACACATAATAATACATGGATTCAAATTGCGGAAACGATACTTGGCAATGGGAAGCAAGCTATGGATTATTATATGAGTATATGTCCGCCAACAAAAGAATCGCAAATAGATATCTATCGTTCCGAACCTTACGTTTACAGTCAAATGACTGCAGGAAGAGATGCACCAACTGCAGGTGAAGGGAAGAATTCCTGGCTTACTGGAACAGCAGCATGGTCGTTTGTTGCTATTTCGCAATACATACTTGGAGTGCATCCTTCATTCGATGGATTGATAATTGATCCTTGTATTCCTTCATCATGGAAAGAATTTACTGTCTTACGGAGATTTCGTAACGCACTCTATCGCATTACTGTAAAAAATCCTAAAGGTGTGCAAAAAGGAGTTCATTCAATAGTAGTAGATGGAAAAAATATAGATGGAGTAAAAGTTTTGCTATTTAATGATGGATTAGAACATACCGTCGTTGTTGAAATGGGATAATGCAAAAGTAAGATGGATGAAATAGGGAGAAGAGAAATAAAGATGAAAACGTGGCTTCGATACGGACTATTTTCCACATTTGGTTGCTATGGTACACGTATAGCTTACCAAGGTACTAAATATGCTACTCACGGATGAATCCGTGAGTTACAGAAATGATCTTTAACCAATTTTTTTAATTTACAAATTGAGTTTATCAGTTTGAACTGCGTGAAATAGTATTTTCAAATCTACCTTATTATTCCATTTTTTGCTGGGATGCTTGTGAGTTCATAAATGAAACGTACCCACTGGGCAAAAAATTCTAATCCGTGACTGCGCCAGCGATTCAATGGTTTCTCGAGATCAATGTTGACAGGCGGTAAAACATCTTTACGACCAAGCGCTATGTCGCGTTTATATTCTTCGACTAAACGCTGAGCTTCGTATTCCGGATGTCCTAAGTGCATAAGATATCGACGATCGGCGCTTTCAAAAATTGTATATCCGCCTTGAGTTGCATAGGCAAGGAGGTGCACAGTCCCATTTTTTTCTTCTTGTTGGAGAACTTCATCAGAAATTCCAGAATGTCTACTCTGCGGGCACCAAAAGATATCATCCATTTCGCCAGTAATAGGATGTGAACGATCGAGATTATATGTTTCGAACACGCCAAATATTTTGTATGGATAAATTTCCTTTTCGATGCCGAGCATTTTTGCAAGAGCCAGCCCACCCCAACAAATCCCTAGTGTCGAATGAATATTCGTTCGAGCGTACGTGAGTATTTCTGTAATTTCTTTCCAATACGTAACTTGTTCGTAATCAATTTCTTCTACGGGAGCTCCCGTTACAATAAGTCCGTCCAATGGATTCTCTGCAATTGTGTCTTCAAAATAATCATAGTTTAATTCAAGGTGAGTCTTATCCGTTGTTTTGTATAGATGAGTATGGAGCCGAAGCCAGATCGGCTCAATTTGAATAATTGTACGACTAAGAGGGAAGAGGAGGTATGGTTCGTATGATTCTCCTTTTGGCATAATGTTGAGAATGCCAATTCTCAAAGGACGAATATCAGCACGTTGTGCATCTTCATCCGAAATACAAAGGACTCCACGACTCTCTAGTGCCTTTCTTGCGTGATGTTGCTTAGGTAAGACAACGCTCATTATTTATTTTCTCCAAAATAGTACAAAAGCAAAGGAGCGAGAAAATTCTCGCTCCTTATGAAATCGTTCTACAACTTTTTAAATGCCTGTTCAAAATCAGCTAAAATATCATCAATATGTTCGATTCCAACTGAAACACGAATGAGATCCGGCGTTACACCTGCTGAAATTTGTTCCTCTTCGCTTAATTGTTGGTGAGTGGTCGATGCAGGATGGATGATAAGCGTCTTTGCATCGCCAACATTTGCAAGTAAGCTTGTAAGTTTAAGATTATTGATTAGTTTTTTTCCAGCTTCATATCCCCCCTTAACGCCAAATGTTACAATTCCGCCATAGAGTCCTTCCCTAAAAAATGTTTTGGCATTTAGGTGTGATTCGTGTGATGGAAGTCCAGGATAAGAAACCCATTCGACGTATGGTGATTGATTAAGCCATTGAGCAAAAGTTAGCGAATTCTGGCAATGGCGTTCAGCCCGCAACGATAGAGTTTCGAGTCCTTGAAGGAAAAGAAAAGCATTGAACGGTGAGAGCGACGCGCCTATATCGCGTAATTGTTCAACCCGTGCACGAGTAATAAATGCGATATCGCCATATTTACTTTCGGCTCCAAATGTTTCCCAGAAGTTTAACCCATGGTAACCAGGACTTGGTTCTGTAAACATTGGGAATCGACCGCTATTCCATGGAAATTTACCGCTGTCAATGATAACGCCGCCAAGCGATGTCCCGTGTCCTCCAATCCATTTGGTTGCAGAATGAATCACGATATCTGCTCCATAATCTATTGGTCTACATATATATCCTCCCATAGCAAAAGTATTATCTACGATAAGAGGAATGTCATGTCTGTGCGCAACTTCTGCCAATCCTTTTATATTGGGCACGTCTAAACGTGGATTCCCAATGGTCTCAACATACAATGCTTTTGTATTTCGATTAATTGCAATTTCAAAATCTGCTGGATCGTTACTATCGACTAAAGCTGCCTCGATACCAAAACGTTTGAATGTAACTTTGAATTGATTGTATGTTCCGCCATAGAGACGACTTGAAGATACAATATTGTCACCCTTTTGAACAATAGTGGTGAGAGCAAGGAATTGAGCAGCGTGTCCTGAGGAAGTTGCAAGAGCGGCAATTCCACCTTCGAGGGCAGCCATTCGTTCTTCGAACACACCAACCGTTGGATTCATCATGCGGGAATAAATATTTCCAAATTCATCTAAGTTAAAAAGTCTTGCAGCGTGGTCGGCGTCTTTGAAGACATACGATGATGTTTGATAGATTGGCACAGCGCACGAACCATTGGTTGGATCAGGAACTTGTCCAGCATGCACCTGAAGAGTCTCGAATTTGTATGATTTATTATTTTGAACTAACATAAAAGCTCCTAATATATTTATATTCTTGTTTTCAAGTGTCAGAAACAACATTCGGGAAGATAATAAAGAGGCTTTTTAGGAGCTTCTCTTATCTTTCCCGCTAAATTATTTGGGCAGGATTTAGCACCAGCGTCCTAATTTGCTTGGGACCGGTTGCTAAGGCTTCTCAGGGCCTGTTCCCTCAGCCTTTCTCGATAAGAGGTATATTTTGATTATAGTAGATAAAAAATACGATTTTGTTTCCTTGTTTTCATTTTTCCTTTATACAAAATATATGATATTCGGAAGAATATTTCAAATTAAAGAACATTTAATTTCATAAAGCATTGCATTTTTCATCTTCAACAAATAAATTAAGCCGTGAAAGCCATCAATTAAGGATGGAATTATTAAATAACCAACTATCAGGAGGTCTTCTATGAAACACAAATTTTTTACTGGAGTCGCAGTTGTAACAATGTTTGCATTGTTGATTACCCTCTCTGGATGCTTTGGGTCGTTTAATCTGGTGAAGAAGGTCTATAAATTTAACGAGGGGTTAGGAGGTAAATGGGTTCAAGAGATTGGATTCATTGTAATGTCGGTCGTTCCGATATATAGCGGTGCAGCATTTATTGATGCTGTTATTTTGAATACAATTGAATTTTGGTCAGGGAAAAATCCTGTGGCGTCCACTGTCAAAAGCAG
>DAOOUW010000021.1:0-38282 GCA_035390885.1 Bacteroidota bacterium
GTGAGAGATGTTTTGAACACAGTATTTACGAGCAAAACGCTCCTTGAACTTATCGATGTTTCGAAACGTGAGAATTTGAGAAATGAGATTGCAAAAAGATCGAGTGAGCTGTTGAAAAATGGTTCGGTCGTACGTGTATACTTCAGCAAATACATTATTCAATAAGGGTTACAGAAATGGCAGAAATTCTTTCCCAGCAAGAAATAGATAGTTTACTATCGGGAATTCCCATTACAGAAATCGAGAAAGAGAGCGGCATAAAGGATGAGAAACCGGAAAAGGAAGCTATTACATTTGACTTCCGGCTTCCTCACAGGCTCTCAAAAAACCAGCTTCGTACATTGCAAGCAATCCATGAAAATTTTGCAGAATCGTTTAGTTCATACCTTGTATCAAAACTTCAAACGACGGTCAATATAAATGTTACTTCTGTTGATCAATTATTTTACTCGGAATATGTTCTTTCTGTTCCAAATCCTAGTTGTTTATTCATCTTTCGAATTGTGGAATCAGAGGCATACGCATTACTCGAATTGAGCACACAGTTGGCTCTCGCAATAGTATCTCGATTATTAGGAGGTCAACCAGAGACAGATAAGAAACAGCGTCCTATTACACGAATTGAGCAACGCATCACAAAAGGAATTATTCAGCATGCATTGAATGATTTGAAGGAATCATGGAGAGCAATCGCAGATTTAAATTTTTCCCTCGAACGATATGAAACTGAAGGCGACTTTGCGCAAATAGCGCCAACGAGTGAAATAGTGTTATTGGTATCGCTCGAAGTAACGCTTGGGGAACAGAAGTATCTTATGAATATTTGCTTTCCGACTTTTGCACTCGATGAAACATTGGCAAAACTTAATTCCCAAAACGTAGGAGCGCTCTCGATTGGAAAACGCGATCCTGAGTGGACAAAAGTTCTCTTAAAAAAAGTTTCTTCGACTACGGTGGAAGCAGTTGGAGTGTTAGGTACAACGACGATGACGCTGCGTGAACTTCTCAATTTACATGTTGGAGATGTTGTGCAAACAAACATTCCAGAGTCCACAGAAACGCAAGTGCTGATTGGGAACAAGCCGCGAATGTGGGGGAAGGCAGGCATTTCGAATGATCGTTTGGCAATTAAGATAACGCATTTGGCGTGTGAAGAAAAGAATAAATGAATAAAGGAGTCTCTATGGATAATGTAACAAATACAGTCGCAAATTCAACAACGAACACAGCAACGAATGAACCAGTAACTCAGAAAGAAACGAGTCAGGTATCATTTGATTACGACCCAAAATTGGAAGCGCTCCTTGATTTGAGTCTTCCCGTCGCAATCGAATTAGGTCGCACAAATTTGCCGTTACGGGAAATTTTAGCGCTTCAACGCGGCTCTGTTGTTGAGTTCGAAAAACTTGCCAGTGAGCCCGTTGATATTCTTATCAACGGGAAAAAGATGGCTGAAGGCGAAGTGGTTGTCATCGAAAAACATTTTGGTATTCGAATTACAAGTTTGGTGGATGCGTCGGAACGTGTGAAAGGATTAGGGAAATAGTATGACCTGGGCGTATGTTCAAACTTTCCTTGCATTACTTTTTGTACTGCTCTTGATGGGCGGAATTGTCTATGCGCTTCGGCGATGGGTGTTGAATCCTCGAAATCGTACGAATGAAAGAATTCCCATCGAAGTGTTAGGCTCGCGCATGCTCCAACCAAAGGTGTATGTTTATGTTCTCAAGGTTGAAAATAAAACAATTGTGCTTGGCGTCTCAGATCGAAATTTGCAGATACTCACAGAAGTCGAGCCTGAATCTCATGATAGTTCAATTGATAGGAATATTGAGACCTACTCGAATGCCGCTCCATCATTCTTGCAGTATTTAAAAAAGAATTTAGGATTTGTGCGCCTTCCATTGTCTGGAAGCGCTCGTGAAAAGAAGGTAGAAGATTAACATTATGAAAAAAAAGTTGTTCGTGGTCCTTGGAATACTTTTGCTTTTACAGGCAGCGCCAATCGAAGCGTATGCACAGCAAACTCCGATGCCACTTCCAAAAATTTCAGTTGAAGTTGGAAAATCAACCAATCCGAAAGACGTTTCAGTAACGCTGCAAATATTGTTCTTGATGACGATTCTTTCTCTCGCTCCTGCTTTGTTAATTCTTACAACATCATTTACTCGCATCATTGTAGTACTCCATTTTGTGAAGCAGGCATTGGGAACTCCGCAAATGCCGCCATCGCAAGTTATGATTGGATTAGCTCTATTTCTCACTTTCTATATTATGGCTCCTTCGTGGAATAAGGTATACACTGATGCAATTCGTCCTTACATGGATAATAAGTTAACTGCTCAGCAAGCGTATGATAAAGGTATTCAACCTGTCCGCGAATTTATGTACAAAAATACGCGGGAAGAAGACCTTGCAATGTTTATGCAGATGTCTAAAATGCAAAAACCAGAAACTCGGGCTGATTTACCGACCTACGTACTTGTTCCAGCGTTTGCTGTCAGTGAGTTGCGCACAGGATTTCAAATTGGATTCCTTATCTTTATTCCGTTCCTCATCATTGATTTAGTCGTTGCGAGTATTCTTATGTCGCTTGGAATGATGATGTTGCCGCCGGTGATGATTTCACTCCCATTTAAAATTTTGCTCTTCGTACTCGTCGATGGTTGGCATCTGGTTGTATATTCTGTACTAACAAGTTATTAAGGAGAATGTATGAACGAAGCGTTTGTTGTGCATTTATTACGCGAGACATTTTACACAATGTTATTGATTTCTGCTCCGACATTATTAGTTTCGATGATTGTTGGATTGATAGTCTCGATATTTCAGGCGGCGACATCAATTCAGGAATTTACACTCTCGTTTGTACCGAAGCTGTTGCTTATTGCCATCGTACTTGTGTTGATAATGCCATGGATAATCGAGACAATGACTTCCTTTACGGTATCGCTCTTTCAACAAATTCCGGCAATGGTGCGCTAATGTTCGAAATCACAGTGCTACAATTTGTATTGTTCCTGATGATTTTTCTCCGAGTATCGGCATTTATTATTGTCGCGCCAATATTTGGACACCAGGCGGTACCGGTGCAGGTAAAAGTTAGTATTGCGCTCTTTGTATCGTACGTAATGATGCCGCTATTCTCTTCTCAGGCAATCCAATTCGATTTGCATTACCTCGCATTAATCATCATGCCATTAAAAGAAGTTGTCGTCGGATTATTGCTTGGCTTCATGCTCAACCTTGTGTTTATCGGATTTCAATATGCTGGCGAGCTGATGGCGTACACCATTGGATTAAGCATGGCGCAAATGTACGATCCAGAGAACTCTCAACAAACGCCGGTGCTCAGTCAAATTCTCTATCTTTTTTCTCTCTTGCTGTTTCTTACAATCAATGGTCACCATTACATTTTTGAATCTCTTACACTTCTCTTCAAAAATCTTCCTATTGGTGAATTTGTCATTACGGAATCGTTAGTGCAGAAAATGGTAGAACTTACAGGATTGTTATTTGTAGTAGCAGTAAAAATTGCAGCGCCGATACTCATCGCAGGATTCTTGACCTATTTTGGTCTTGCAGTACTTGCACGAGTGATGCCACAGGCAAACATTCTCATTGTTGGATTTCCAATTACGATATCAGTTGGCATGCTTGTTCTTATATCAACCGTTCCATTGTTAGCGGTTGTATTTAAAAAATTGCTTTTAATATTCGAAACACGAATTACTGAAATAATAGTGGGGTTTTAGTAATGGCAGAAGTCGTTGATGATAGCGGTGAACGCACTGAACCTGCGTCGCCGAGGAAACGTGAAGAGACGCGTAAGAAGGGAATTGTCGCAAAGAGTGTAGAAATAAACTCTGCGCTGGCATTGTTCTTTGGTATTCTCATTCTCAATTTTGGCGGATCATTGATTCTAAAACATATTTCAACATTAGCGCAAACAATGCTTCAAAATGCAGGTCATATTGTTATAACAGGCCCATACGTTCAGCAACTCTTTGCTCAAGAAACGATCTCTTTCTTCATTGCGCTTGCTCCGATGTTGCTTGGATTAATGGCTGTAGGATTGATTGCAAGTATCAGTCAGGTTGGTTGGAAATTTTCTGCAGAAGCTCTTGCGCCAAAATGGAAACGATTGAATCCATTCTCTGGCATAAAAAATATTTTTATGTCAAAACGAGCAATCGCTGAGCTCGTAAAAAATTTATTGAAAATTATTATTGTGGGATGGGTTGCCTATACATCTGTTTCAACAGCGGTTGAAGAGAGTCTGCTTCTGATAGATGGCGAGGTTGCTGCAATTGCAACATATATGGTTAAAGCAATGATCTCGACAGGATTAAAGGTTGGACTTGTATACCTGGTTCTTGCCGCTATGGATTTTGGATATCAAAAATATGAGTTCGAAAAAGAATTGATGATGACAAAAGAAGAATTAAAAGAAGAAGGGAAAATGCAGGAAGGCGACCCGATGGTAAAGGGGAGAATCCGTGGCATTCAACGGCAAATTGCATATAAGCGGATGATGCACGAAGTGCCGAAAGCCGACGTCGTTGTTACGAATCCAACTCACGTTGCCGTTGCGTTGAAGTACGATTCTGCAAAGATGAATGCTCCAAAAGTTGTTGCAAAAGGCGCTGAACTCATTGCTCAACGCATTAAGGAAATTGCGCGTGAAGCCGGTGTGCCAATTGTAGAAGATAGAGTGTTAGCGCGAGCGTTATTTAAATCCGTTGATATCGGAGAGGAAATACCGGAGAAACTCTTCCACGCTGTCGCTCAAGTGCTCGCATATATTTATCGAATGAAACGATCAGTTACTGTAGAGTAATGTGAACTAATGATGAAATCGATGAAAGTACAATCTCCAATTTTAAGCGCATTGAAGACCAATACAGACCTTCTGCTGGCGTTTGCTGTCGTGCTTACGCTTGCGCTTCTCATTGTGCCGTTGCCGGCGTCGCTCCTGGACGTTTTACTTGCGTTGAACATTACAATGGCAATTCTAATTCTCATGGTTTCCATCTATATTACAAGCCCGCTTGAACTTTCCGTGTTCCCAAGCTTGCTGTTGATGTTAACATTGTTTCGATTGTCCCTTAATGTTGCATCAACACGACTTATTCTCGGCGAGGGATATGCGGGTGAAGTCATCAATGCCTTTGGTTCGTTCGTTGTAAAAGGGAACTATGTCGTAGGGTTCGTTATTTTCCTCATCCTAATTCTGATTCAGTTTATTGTAATTGTAAAAGGCGCTGGAAGAATTTCAGAAGTCGCCGCTCGATTTACACTCGATGCAATGCCCGGCAAGCAAATGGCAATCGATGCTGATATGAATGCCGGTCTAATTACAGAGTTCGAAGCCCGTGAGCGCCGCGCTCTCATTGCGCGTGAAGCTGAATTCTATGGCGCAATGGATGGAGCAAGCAAGTTTATCCGCGGCGATGCGATTGCCGGTCTCCTCATCAATGTTATCAATATTGTCGGTGGATTTATCATTGGAGTTGCACAACGTGGATTATCCTTCAGCGATGCGCTTCAGACTTATACATTATTAACAGTTGGCGATGGATTAGTAACTCAAATCCCTGCCTTGATTGTTGCCACTGCATCTGGAATGGTTGTTACAAGAAGCGGTTCGGGAAATCAACTTGATATCGATGTCCGCGGACAAATTCTTGGTAAACCGAAAGCGTTACTCATTGCTTCTGGTACTCTTATATTGTTTGCAATTATTCCGGGACTTCCAACAATTCCCTTCTTACTGCTTGGAGGCTTGACCGGGACGTTAGGATATGTATCAATGAAAACAGGGAAGGAAAAGAAAGAAGAAGCAGCGGAAGCGCCGGCTGCCGCCCCAGAACACAAAGAAGAACATGTCGAAGACTATGTCCAAGTCGATGCGTTGGAATTGGAAATTGGTTACAGTCTTATTTCCCTTGTTGATGAATCGCAAGGCGGAGATTTATTTAATCGGATAGCGAATATTCGGAAGCAACTTGCGCTCGAGCTTGGAATTGTGATTCCACCAATTCGAGTGCGCGATAATTTGCAGCTCGATCCAAATCAATACGTAATAAAAATTCGAGGGAATGTCATTGCCACCGATACTCTCATTATGGATAGATTATTGGCAATGAACACAGGGAATGTAACAGAAGAAATTCAAGGTATTTCAGTAAAAGAACCCGCATTCGGCTTACCTGCAGTTTGGATACCAGTTTTTGAGCGCGAGCATGCTGAACTCGCCGGATACACAGTTGTTGAACCTGTTGCTGTTCTATCGACGCATTTACAGGAAGTGTTGCGACGAAACGCCGATAAGATATTAAGTCGGCAGGATACGAAGAAACTGATCGAGAATCTGAAAAAAGATTATCCGGCTGTTGTCGAAGACTTGACGCCAGAATTGCTTCCAATCGGTTCAGTGCAAAAAGTATTACAGAATTTGTTACGGGAAGGAATTCCGATTAGGGATCTTGTAACGATTCTTGAATCGCTTGTTGACTATGCGCGAGTTACAAAGAATGTCGATGTGCTGACCGAATATGTGCGTCATTCGCTTTCAGAAACAATTGCCAGACTCTTTGCAGATGCAAATGGCGTCGTCCATGCAATTCTCATGGGACCAAACCTCGAGCAAATGCTAACATCGGCTTTGCAGAGTCAAAGGGAAAGTAGCGCAAGCCTTGGCTTATCGCCCGAGATGATTGAAGCAATTCAAAAAGGAATGAGTGAGAATATCGATAATGCGATTGCCGCCGGCTACCAGCCGATAGTATTATGTTCGGCAACAGTGCGGCCGTACTTCTATAGAATTATTCATACGGCATTTCCAAATGTTTCCGTGTTATCGTTTACGGAATTGCCGCCAGATACAGAAATTGAATTCATAGGTAAATTGGAGGTGAACAATGCAAATTAAAAAATTTGTTGGAACAACAATAAAAGAAGCTACCGAACAAATGCGAGCTGAATTAGGACCGGATGCAATCATCCTCAACACACGACGAGTAACGTCCGGAAAGATGCTTAATTTCCTTGGCAAAGATATGTTGGAAATTACTGCTGCTCTCGATGATCAGCCTGTACGAGATACGCATCCTGTTGAAAGAACGGCAAGTATTGGAACTGCATTTCAAAAGGCGCGCACAGCGTATGGAGTTGAAACGCAAACCCAGTCCAGTACCGGACATAGTAAATCATTTTCGGACGTTGTTGAAGAAAAGCGTAAAACAATTTCCCCATCTCTATCTCAATCTTCTGAATTAGCGCTTCTGCACAATGAAGTTGAGGAAATGCGGCAGGTACTTTTGCAAATAACGGACCATATCAAATACACAAAAATGCCAGCGCTTCCGCTTCAACTTCAAAAGATATTCCTTCGACTTGTCAATAACGATATCGATGAGAAGGTCGCTGCGGATATAATTCAACAAGTCTACGCTCGGCTTACTGTCAACGACTACGACAATCGGAATACGATAGAGCAGGCAATTGTTGGAGAAATTAGCAGGTTCATTACAACAAAGTCTCTTCCAACAGGTAATCACAAAAACGCATACGTCGTTGCTCTTGTCGGTCCAACAGGAGTAGGTAAAACAACAACAATTGCAAAGTTAGCTGCCATCCATAAGCTCGTTCATCATCAAGATGTAGCGATTATTACTGCGGATACCTATCGCATTGGCGCCATCGAGCAGCTCCGAACATTTGCCGGCATTGCGGAAATACCGATGCAAGTTGTGTATCAACCACAGGAAATGCGTACGGCTCTTAAGGCATTTAGAAAAAAGGATATTGTGTTTATCGATACTGTCGGGAGAAGTCAACGAGCAAAGAAAGAGATTCAGGAGTTGCGAAGGTTCATCGAAGCAGCCGAGCCGGATGAAGTACATCTTATGCTCAATGCATCGTTGGGGGAAAAAATGTTGCTCGATGTAGTTGAGCGATTCAAGCCTCTCCATACGAACCGATACATCATTTCGAAAGTCGATGAGGCATTTATGTTTGGCGGATTCCTCAACGTGCTCCGTGACCATAAAATGCCGGTTTCGTATTTAACGAATGGACAGGTTGTGCCAGATGATATTGTAACTATTGATCCATCTCAATTAGCTGCAATGATAAGCGGAGCGAATGCCCATGCATAGCGAAGTTATTGTACAGGATCAAGCATCGCGATTACGAGAGCTTGTAAATCGATCGACGCAGAGTAATCAGTACTCAAAACCGAAAATGATTACCGTAGCAAGCGGTAAAGGCGGCGTTGGGAAAAGTATTGTTTCGCTGAATCTTTCACTCGCTTTAGCTGAAGCAGGGAAACGAACGCTTCTTGTCGATGCCGATCATAATTTAGGTAATTTAGCAACGCTTCTTGGCGTTGTTCCCAAATACAGTATTGCAGATGTGTTAAGAGGCGACCGAGAAATTGAGGAAATTCTTTTGCGACCTTACGATAGACTCAATTTCCTTGCGGGCTCATCAGGAGAATGCGATTATCCATTTACTACAGAAAAAGATAGCCGCGCATTTTCGCACTTGATTCAATCGCTCGATTTTCCACAGGATTATATTATTGTCGACCTCTCGGCTGGTATCACTCCGAATATTCTTTCTCTTTGCAGTGATTCAGATGAAACGCTTGTGGTAACAACAGATGAACCAACAGCAGTGATGGATGCTTATGCTCTTATCAAGATGCTTGTCATGGCAAATTCTCAACAGACCATTAATGTAATCGTAAATAATGTACCAACAATACAAGTTGCAGACGAAACATATAAGAAACTTGCGCTTGCTGTCCAAACATTTCTCCGACGTTCGATAGGGTACTATGGCGGAATCCCATCCGATGGTCACCTACAAAAATCCATCTATCTCCAAAAGCCGGTATTTTATTTAGCTCCTTACTCTGCGGCATCGTTGAGTATTCGGGCATGTTCGCAGAGAATATTAGAGCAGCAACCAATCAATCGAAAGGAGTCTGTGGCATGAACAAAATTATTTTTCAAATAGGAATCTTAGCCTTTTTTGTTTCAGCGGTAATATTTGGCGTGCAGGAATTTTCACTGTTCGATACGATAGTACGAGCATTCGTCGTTTTTATGGCGGTGGAATTAATCGGAACAGCTGTCGTTCTCGTAATGGCGTATCTACAATCAAAGCATGGTCAAGATGAAGATAAACCGACGAAAGATGGAAAAGCTGCTCACACAATGGCGAACAATCAATAAGTAAGAATCAATCTTGTTTATGACGATGGCTGAGTACAATACAGATGGACGAATGACAGCGGAACAACGGCAGTTGTTTTTCCAGTACCTGCCGTTGGTAGGCTATGTTGTAAAAAGCATTGTGAGTTTTGGAAATCCTCCTGAACCGTTGGAGCGCTCCGACCTTATGCAGCTTGGAATGATTGGGCTCATGGACGCTGTCAAACGATTCGATCCATCAAGAGGAGTACAATTCCAGACGTATGCGTTGAATCGCATACGAGGAACAATTCAAGATGAGCTTCGAAAACTCGACTGGGTTCCTCGGTCGGTAAGAAAAATCGAGAAGAAGCAGGAGCAAACGCTCCGTGAATTAGAGCAACAGGGAATATATGGTTCAGTAGAAGAAATGGCAAAACGTTTGTCCATCTCAACTGAAGAATATCGTCAGATATTGAATCGTACGACAACCTCAATGAATGAGAGCAAAATTAATATTGATGATGAAGAAAGTAATATTGCAATTGCAGACACCGACGAAGAGAAAAATCCGTATTGGGAATTACAACGCTCTGAATTTCGCACCGCAGTCTATTCAGCCATTGAGCAACTTCCGAAGCGAGAAAAGATGGTTCTGATTCTCTATTACTATGAAGAGCTAACGTTTAAGGAGATCGCTCGCTTGATGAAATTATCAGAGGCGCGCGTTTCCCAAATTCATGACGAAATTATGGGGCATTTGCGAAATCAATTGCAGGAACATCGTGAATGAGAGGGAAGGAATTGATGAAAAAGTTCGAGACGATCGATGTTGCGCGAGAAATTGTTGCGTTGGTGAATTCACCAACAACGAAAGTCGAACAGTTAAGCGCCGTTCTAACGAAAGATCCGCTATTGATGAAAAATATATTACATCGCGCCAATACGCTGGTCTATGGTTCCAAGGATCGAATATCCGACTTAAATCTTGCAATTGTTCTCCTTGGTTTCGATATTCTCAAAAAAACGGTTGCAAGCACAATCATTCATAATTCTCTCCGAAAAATTGTTGTCGCTCTTTCGGAGTATGATTCCTTTTGGAGTCATTCACTCCATGTTGCCATACTCTCTCATTCGTTAGCTGTTGATCTTAACGAGTGCGATCCTTCTAATGCGTTTGCATCTGGTTTGCTCCACGATATTGGACACATTGTAAATCTTCTTGATGTTCAACTTCCAACTCGACAGAAATTAGCCGGTGAGCGACGCTCTTCAAGTTCTAATCATGCAAATGTTGGAGCGTCTCTCGCACAGCAATGGAATCTTCCAGAAAATATTATCGAAGCCATTGAGTATCACCATAAACCGTGTTCTGCAACTATCGAACCGAAACTTGCAGCAATTGTTCATATCGCCGATGTCGTAAGCGACAAACTGAGCGTCCATCAATTTCCTGAGGAAGAAGCGCTCGCTTTTGACGAGCGAGCCTGTGAGATTCTTCAAATATCAAATGAAATATTGGTAAATCCAAATCAATCGAACTTTTTCAAAGAGTTAGAAGAAACCTTTCATCAACCAGATGGAGTCGATTTTATGACAACTGTGAAAACAACGATACTCAACGCAGTTTCATCATTGCCAGAGGAAGAACGAATTGTGCTCGCTCTTCGATATCATGATGGATTGAACTTTTCGGAAATTGGAAAACTTTGCGGCTACAATGCTTCGACTGCAGAACTGTATCATACAAAAGCTCTTGTTCGATTGAAATCACTTTGTATGCCCGAACACAATATCGGGGAGAGAAAACCATGATGACGCCTGAACAAATTCATGAACGAATAAAAACAATTATCCAGCTTCCTGCGCTTCCTGCAATAGCAATGGAAGTTGTGGAACTGATTGATAATCCAAAAACGAGCGCGGCAAAGTTAGGACAGGTCATTGCATCTGATCAGGCATTGACTGGCAAAGTATTGAAGATTGCTAATTCACCGTTCTATGGATTTCCACGAAAAATTTCAACGATAGAATTTGCAATTATTGTGCTTGGATTCGATGCGTTGAAGGAAATTGTTATTAGTATTTCGCTTGTTAGTTCGCTCCAAAAGCGTTCCGACCATTACTTTAACGAACAAGAATTCTGGGATCACTCGATTGCCGCCGCAACGATTGGGCGGAGACTCGCAAAAGAATTAGGGTACCGTGTAAGCGGCGAAGTGTTTGTTGCAGGTCTTCTTCACGATATGGGAATTACAGCGCTCCACCGGTTCTTCAATACCGAATTTCGGCGCATCATCGATATTTTGAAAGACAATCCTGAGCTGAACTATCTTGAAGCAGAAGAGAGTGTTTTAAGCGTAACCCACGGCGATGTCGGCGGCTGGTTAGCAGAGCGGTGGAACCTTCCAGAACAGCTTATCGAAGCAATATCGTTCCATCATCATCCCATAAAAGCGAAATTAAATCCTGAATTAGTGGCGCTGGTACATTGCGCCGATAATATTGCTAGAGAAATTTCAAAGACAAAAATTCCTTATGAACAAGGATTGGATTTTGATCCGTATGCGCTGGAATTGTTGAAACTAAATGATCCCGAATTGCTGAAGAATCGCATTGAAACATATCGGGATGAAATTGGAGAAGATATTGAACGAGCGAGTCACTTTTCTGATCAAGCGAGGTGAGTTCCATGGAAAATTCAAAGCATAAAAATAATTCAAAGAACCGTGTTGAGTTAATAGAAGAAATGTTGCCTCAGTTCGAAACGTTTGTCGAAAGCAGAGAGAAGTATATCAAAGCGCTCGAGACAACAATCGATGCATTACAGCACGAACTCGAAAGCAGAAATCGCAATAACCTTGCAATAAGGAATTCTATCGATGAACTCGTTGCACTTCAGCGAATGTCGAACATCATAAGCACAGCGTTAAAACCTGAGGCGATTCTTACGGCTTTAGTGGACTTGACGAAGCAAGTAATTCCGATTGCCGAAGCTGACATTTTTCTTCTCGGAGATAAACCGACGGAACTCATACAACTGACTCCGAATGGTTCGAAGCGCCTTTTAGAAGAAGCGCGTGAGCAACTTGAATCTGGAATTGTCGATTGGGTTTTTTCAGAGAAGCGTACAGTCATTATCCCAGACTTGAAAAATTTAGCAGCCGACGGCACTTCCATGAATTTTGTTATCGTGCCTCTCTTTGTCCGTAATACTGGCATTGGATTCTATTTAATTCATACCGAGAAACAACAACAGGAATTCTCGAATCAAGATGTACAGCTTTTAACGGTACTGGCAAATCAAGCCGCCGCTGGAGTTGAAAATTGGCGTACCTATGAAAAGCTGGTAGAAGTTAATAATGAGCTCAAAGCGTCGGAAGCTCAAATGATCCATGCAGCGCGCCTGGTAGCAATTGGCGAGCTTGCAACGAGCATTGTCCACGAAATTAAAAATCCTGTTCAGGTATTGATGCTTCAACTCGATGTTATGAAACGCGGCACGCATATTCCAAACGCGGAGGATCTCATTCGTCAGCAGGTGCTTCGCCTTCAGGATATTACCAGACGACTTATGAATTTTGCTCGGAACGTCAGTGAGAACGTTCAGTTTCAACCGACTGATGTCAATAAAGTTATTATGGATACAATTGCCATTGTCGAACATGAGTATAAACTCGATCGGATCGAATTCGAACTCGACCTGCAAGGCGATCTTCCGTTGATTCAAGGCAATAGCAATTATTTACAGCAAGTATTCCTCAATCTTGCAATCAATGCGCGTGATGCAATGCCTCAAGGTGGAAAAGTAAAAATTCAAACTTCATCAGATTATTTCCATGTGCTTGCATCTTTCTCTGATACAGGAGCGGGCATCTCTCAAGGTAATCTTGCTAATATCTTTCAGCCATTTTTTACTACAAAAGAAGAAGGCAAAGGTACAGGATTAGGCCTCGCCATTTGTCGCAAAATTGTGAATCAGCATGAAGGAGAAATTTCTGTCGAGAGCGAGGTTGGCAAAGGAACGACATTTACAATAAAACTTCCAATACGGAGAACATCATAATGAAAAAACAATATCGGATTTTTATTGTTTTAGCAATGCTGACGCTTGGCGCCGTATATGCTGTGGGACAGACAAATGATAGCATGTTTCAGCAAAGGAAAACATCATCGCGTCTAAAGGCAGTTTCAGAAACTGAACTTCTTCAACGGCAACAACTTTCACTTGCACAATCCAATAAAATGGATAGTGCGTCGTACAAAAAACCGTTGCGAAAGAAACAGAATGTAGCTATCCAAAAAGAATTAGCAAATCAAATAGCAATGTCTTTAGATTCTGAGACTATTGAAACTAAACCACAAGAAGTAAAAAATCAGGAAGAGACAGTGAAGAAAGCGGAGGAAAGTGTGTCGCCATTCCTTTTGCTCGGCATTGTCTTTGTGCTTGCTGTGTTAAATGCGCTTGCTGTAATGTGGTATCTTCAATGGAAAAAAACGCGAATGCCAAAGTCTCGTCAAAATAAATTTACAATTCCTAAAAATGTTGAAAAAATGCAAAGTGCAGGCTCAGAAGGTATTGCTGTTGAGAATAATTTTCACCACTTGGCTGAATATCGCCTACACGATGAAGCTGAATTAGATTCCACAATCGAAGAGAATGAACGCCCACCGAGTGAAGTGGAGTTAGCACAGGCGCTTCGTGAATTAAAGAGCAAATATCAAGCAAAGGAATTGGAAAAAGTCGCTCAGAAGAAGACAGGAAGGAAACAAAAACCAGAAGTTGCCAAAAAACTTGGCACAGGAATTGGTGAAATAGAACTGGCAACTCGATTAGAACAGATGAAAAAAATACAAAGTAAGAGAGAAAAAGTATGATTAAAGGAATTTATACAACGGGCAGCGGAATGCTTCCGCAAATGTTGAGAATAGAAATTATCGGAAATAATCTTGCCAACATGAATACAGTGGGATTTAAGAAAGATCAATTATTTACGGAGATACTAAAGAAGGAGCAAAAGTCTTTAGCCTCAACAAATGGAGTTCAAGGTCTTCCGACAATAGAGTCAATTGATTTTTCAGAAGGTTCGTTTCAGCAAACGGGGAACACATTAGATTTTGCAATTAGCGGAGATGGATTTTTTACAATTGAAACGCCTCAGGGAATTCGATATACACGGAATGGAAGTTTTACTCTATCGTTGGACGGCGCTCTTGTTACGAAGGAAGGCTATCCTGTGCTTGGTACGGAAGGGAAAATTCAATTACCGGATATTCAAAAGCTGAGTCAAGGAGATATCAATGTGAATGAAACTGGCGAGATCACCATTGACAAGAGACAATTTGGGAAATTTCAGCTTGCTGCTTTCGACGATATGACGGTTTTGAAAAAAGATGGAAGTACGAATTTTAGAGTTGAAGATGGAACGAAAGTCAGGCTTGCATCGGAAAGTAATTACAAACTTCATCAAGGCTTTTTGGAAGAATCGAATGTCGAGGGATTAGATGAGATGGTTGTGATGATTGAACTGAGCAGGAATTTTGAATCGGGTCAAAAATCCATGCAAGCTCAAGATGAAACAATCGAAAGACTTTTAGATTTAGGACGAGTGTAATTTAAGGAGAGAAGCGATGAACAGAGCATTACGAATTGCCGCCACTGGAATGTTTGCACAACAACTCAATGTAGATTTGATTGCGCATAACCTTGCCAATGTCAATACTATTGGATTCAAAAAGAGTCGACCTGAATTTCAGGATCTTATGTATCAAACGCTAAAGACAAGCGCTAATTCGACGAATCCAAACATTCAAGAGCCAATTGAAATACAGGTTGGTACAGGAACAGTTCCAGTTGCAACGTTGAAGAATTTTACTCAAGGCGATATTCAAACGACAAGCAATCCGCTCGATGTTGCAATTGAAGGGGAGGGATTCTTTCAGGTGCGCCGTCCCGATGGAACGATTGCCTATACGCGAGACGGCGCATTGAAAGTTTCGAGCGAGGGAATGCTTGTAACAGCGCAGGGATATATCATCGAGCCGGGAATTGCGCTTCCGACAGATATTTCCAGCGTCGCAATTAGCCGGGATGGTACAATTGAAGTTCAGGTCATTGGACAGACCGAATCGACTAAAATAGGACAACTTGAAATGGCAAAGTTTGTAAATCCCGCTGGACTTCGAGCGATTGGTAATAACCTTTTGATTGAAACGCCAGCTTCAGGAGCGCCAATTCTCGGAACGCCTGCCAGCGAAGGGTTTGGCGAGTTACAGCAAGGCGCGCTCGAGTCCTCGAACGTTGATGTTGTGGAAGAAATGGTCAATATGATTGTTGCTCAGCGTGCGTATGAAATAAATTCAAAGACAATCAAAACTGTTGATGATATGTTTTCAATGGCAAATAGTTTGAAACGGTAAGCAAAGAATAATGTCTACAATTGCATTCATAGTGTTGCTGCTGCAGGCGCTTTCGCCAAATATTGGTGAAGACGAAGTTCGAAATCAAATTGAAACTTCGGTGCATCAATGGGCTCAACGAGCAGCGATCGATAGTGTTTACGTTGAGTATCGTTCGCTCAATATTCCGTCAGCATTTCATCGTGACGGTGTAAAATTTCAGCTTGTGAAAGATGAGAAAGTTTTCCACAAAGGGCATTGCGTAGTTCCTGTGGAAGGGATACAGAATGGCCGTGGCATTGGTCAATTTATGGTTTCGATTATCGTTCATTCATTCGAACGTGTTTATGTAACCAATCGGATGCTTCAATCGGGTGAGCGATTAACTTCTGAAGTTGTATCGGCAAAGGTTCTTGAAACTACATTTCTTCCTTCTGATCTCGTCAATGAGGGTTCAGTACTTGAGGACTTAAGAGCGGCAAGAATTATTAAAGAACAGAGTGTGCTAACGCAAAGTATGTGTAAGGCGGTTCCGGTACTGAATCCTCAGGATGTTGTAACGCTTCGAATTCGAAGTGGAAATGTTGTGCTTTCATCGAATGTGGTTGCAAAAGAGGAAGGATATATAGGGAAATATATCAAGGTTCAAAGCGTTGAAACAAGAAAACAGTATAGAGCAAAGGTCATTGACGCTCATACCGTTGAACTTGAAACGAATTAAGTCAAAGAGGTTTTTATGAAACGTATTTATATCGTTGGAATAGTAAGCGTATTGTTCATTGTAACTGCGGCTGCGCAAGATTTCCGTGAGAACGTGAACCATTCACTCTTCTCAGACCAAAAAGCGAATCAAGTTGGAGATGCAATTACAATTTATATTGTCGAATCATTGAGCGCATCGAACGACGCTAAGACGAGCTCGTCGAGAGAAAGCAACATTGGAGGAAGCGGAAGTGTTTCGATGTCAAGTTCGCCGTCAACGGAAGGCTCGGTTAGCCTTGGCACAAATAATTCGTTTAAGGGCGAGGGTTCAACTGCAACACAAAATACACTTCGCGCCAAACTGAGCGCTAGAGTTGATTCGGTTTTGCCGAACGGGAATCTCTATATTCACGGCAGTCGTGTTATTTTAATTAATAATGAGAAACAGACAGTTACAATTTCTGGCATTGTTCGACCTTCTGATATTCAAGCCGATAACAGTGTGTATTCGTACAATATTTCCGATGCAGTGATTAGTTTTCAAGGCAGTGGAATTGTATCGAGATCTCAAGGTCCGGGTTGGCTGACAAAATTTTTCCATTGGCTATTTTAAGAGGGTTCTATGAAGTTAAGAAATAGCTTTGCCATAATAATTCTTTTACTGTGCATGCTTCCGATGACGGTAGTTGCGGGCGCACGAATTAAAGACATTGCTTACGTTCAGGGACTTCGCGGTCAACAGTTAATTGGATATGGATTGGTTGTTGGATTGAATGGGACAGGCGATACGCAGCGTTCTACGTTTACGCTTCAATCTGTTGCAAGCATGCTCAAACGTTTTGGAATTACAGTCTCACAAAATGATTTGCGATTGAGAAATGTCGCCGCTGTGATGGTTACTGCCGTTGCTCCCGGCTTTGCGCGGGAAGGCGGTGTGATTGATGTTGTTGTATCCTCGCTTGGAGATGCAACTGGATTGCAAGGTGGAACATTATTGGTTACGCCACTCTCAGCAATTGATGGTACAGTCTATGGAATGGCGCAAGGTCCGATCTCTGTTGGTGGAATGGGTGTTGCCGCTGGTGGAAGCGAAGTTCGCCGCAACTACACTGCAACAGGAAGAATTCCCGGTGGAGCAATTCTTGAAAAAAATATTCCAAGTTCCTTTGCGAATGATTGGACAGTCCTCATTGTGCTGATGCAAGCAGATTTTACGACAGCGAATCGAATCGCTACAGCCATCAACGCACAGTTTCCGAATTCAACGACTGGAAGAGATGCGTCAACAATTGCGGTCATAGTACCAGAAGAGTATCGGAAGGAAGGGAAAGTCGTCGAATTTATTTCGATGATCGAATCGCTTGAAATTGCGCCTGATGTTGCGGCGCGAGTTGTTATCAATGAGCGCACCGGCACAATCGTTATTGGCGGTAATGTAACAATTCTTCCAGTTGCGATTTCCCATGGCGGAATAAATATCGAAATTCAAGCCACGCCAATTATTTCTCAGCCAAATGCCTTTTCACAAGGAAGAACAATTGTAACGGAACTAACAACCGTGGCGGCTGGCGAAGATACTGCGCGCGTTTATTCGATGGAAGGCGCAACGACAGTTCAGGATGTTGCCAGAGCGCTGAACACAATGAAACTAACGCCTCGTGATATCATTGCAGTATTCCAGGCATTGGAACAAGCAGGCGCATTGAAAGCCGAATTAGTAATTATTTGAGACTATGGATATTTCATCAACAAATACTGTTACAGAACCGCAGCAAACATCGAAAGGGAACATCGATGCTGCAAAGAAGATTAAGCTTCAAAAAGCGGTGCAGGAATTTGAAGCGTTGTTTGTAAGCTATATGCTGAAGACAATGCGTGAGAGCGTTCAGAAAGCCGATACCGAAGGTGAGAGTTTTGGCGGCGATATGTTTGATGATATGTTCAACGTGGAAGTAGCAAAAGCAATATCGAAGCAAGGTTCTTTTGGAATTGCCGAATCGCTCTATAAAAAAATTACAGGCGAAAGTCTTCAAAATGTTCCGATAGATACTCAATCGCTTCTTCAATTGCGATCTTCAAAAATTCGTTACTCGAAAAGTCAAAATCAATCATCATCGTCAAATGTTCCAACGACATTAAATGAGCGAATCAATCGGTTTCAGTCTGCTATTGATGAAGCTGCGGAAAAACATGGAATCGACTCTACGCTTGTAAAAGCAGTCATTGCAGCTGAATCGGCTGGAAATCCCAATGCGCTTTCATCGAAGCGCGCAAAAGGATTGATGCAGCTAATTGATTCTACAGCTGCGGAAATGGGAGTTGAAAATGTGTGGGATCCAACAGACAATATCAACGGTGGTACAAAATACTTGAAATCGCTATTAGATAAATTTGATGGCGATGTAAAACTTGCGGTGGCATCGTACAACGCAGGCCCGGAGAGAGTTGAAAAGTACGGAGATGTTCCGCCAATAAAAGAGACACAAAATTATGTAGCGAGAGTGCTACAACTCTGGAACGCCTTCAAAGAACAAAAAGGAGTAGAACATGAATAATGAATCGCTCGAAGAAATCTTAACAACCGAAGCAGAAATTGCTGAGGCGCTGCTGGGGATACTCCGTCAGCAGCAAAATGCAATTGTACATTTTCAGGGCTCATCGCTCACAAAGTTGGTGGAGCAACAGCATTCCCTTTTGCGACCGCTGGAACAGTTGGAAAAAGAGCGTCAAAAAATTATTGAGGAAGTGAAACTTCAGGAGAATGAATCACTTGCTCAACACAGACAGCGATTGAAAAGTCTCGTTCAGCAAATAGTAGAAATCAATCAGCAGAACAAGGAGTTGATCGAAAACGCTCTGCGATTTGTCCAGTACAATATTCGTTTAATGACGGAAGGGTTTACAAAGCAAATTATAGATGCAAAGGTTTAATATGTCGAACTTATCAACAGTACTGGAAACAGCACGACGCGCTCTAATGTCTCATCGGGTGGCGATGGACACAGTAGGGCATAATGTTGCAAATGCAGAGACGCCTGGTTATACACGCCAGCGTGTTAATTTTGAAGCGACGCCCCCACTTCGGACATCCGTTGGATTCCTTGGCACAGGTGTAACGGTAAGCTCTATAGAAAGAATACGAGAGCAATTTATTGATACGCAGATTCGTTCGACGAACGATGCTCTTGGAAAAGCAAAATCTCAACATACAGTTCTATCTCAAGTTGAAGCAATGATCAACGAGCCATCCGACACCGGACTTAGCAGTCAGCTCGATGCGTTCTTCAATGCTTTTCAGGCTCTCTCTGTTCATCCTGAGGAATCGGCGTACAGAAATGCTGTTCTCCAGCAAGGGAATTTACTTACACAGACGTTCCATCAGTTCAACAGTAATCTACAGCAACTTCGGAATGATTTGGAGAACGATGTTAATACAAAGATTCAAACGATTAATTCCCTTTCGAAGAAAATTAGCGAGCTCGATCTTCAGATTATTCAATCAAGCGCATCGGGAGTTGAGCCAAACGATTTACGGGACCAACGAGATTATGCGCTCCGAGAATTGTCGGAACTGGTTCGAATCAATGTATCAGAGGATTCACAAGGTGCAGCGCTTGTAGCAATTGGTGGAACAATCATTGCATCAAAAAATGAATATGTCGAACTCTCTGCACAAAAAAATGGAAATACGATAACGATCATTTCTAATGAGTCTGGAAGACAACTTCCAGTGCAATCTGGAAGTCTGGGTGGAATTCTCGAAATTTATAACACGACAATCCCATCATATATCGAAAAAATTAATACGCTTGCATCAGCTCTTATAACAAATGTCAACAATCTTCATCGTTCGGGATATGGTATCGGAACGCCAGCTCCTACTGGCAACGACTTTTTTGTTGGCTCGTCCGCTCATGATATTGGAATCAATCAAGATCTTTTTGATAATCCAAATCTGGTGGCAGCTTCTGGCAATGGACAGACAGGTGATAATTCTACCGCAGTTGCATTAAGTAACTTACAGATGCTTGCTGTGCTGAATGGAAATTCAACATCGATTCCACAATTCTATAGCGCGTTCGTCAGCGAACTTGGCACGGCAATCAATAAGTCGGCAAATCTCGAAACGACCCAATCGTTAATTCTTTCACAGCTCGACGTACAACGCTCATCGGTCTCGGGGGTTTCAATAGATGAAGAAATGACGAATATGATCAAGTATCAGCGTGCATTCGAGGCATCAGCACGGATGATTACAACAGTTGATGAAATGTTCCAAACAATACTCAATATGGTGTAGCTATGAGAATAACAGAAAGCAGTATGGCAGCGCGTTATATGGATAGTATCAATAAAACGCGAGAAAGAATTGTAAATCTACAGAGTCAAACGGCAGCGGGGAAACGTGTGTTAAAAGTTTCCGACGATCCACAAGGGACCGCGCTCATTATGCATTTAAAATCACTCATTGCGGCGAACGAGCAGTATATATCGAATACTCAGGAAGCGCAGTCATTTATGGAAACAACAACCACAACCCTGGATCAAATTTCGGACGTCCTTATTTCATTGAAAGAAATAACAACACGGGCTACGAACGGTTCGCTGTCCGGTGAATATGATTCTTTTGTAACCCAGGTTGATGAGTACCTCGATGAGCTTGTAAATCTGGCAAATACAAAATCGAGCTTGCGATATATTTTTAGCGGAACAAATATTCTCGAACAGCCATTTACACTTGCTGCTGATCGCTCATCGGTTACGGTAAATCCAAACGGAATTACCGGAACAGTAAGAATTCCGATTGCAGAAGGTTTACAACAAGATGGAAATATCGATGGACAGGAAGCTTTTCAGGGTTCTGCAATTTTTGATCTCGTCATACGAATACGAGATTCGTTAAGCGCTGGCTCTTCGCCAGATACCTCAGATGTTACTCAGCTTGATACAATGCTAAATCATGTGCTGACGCAATCGAGCAGGGCAGGATTAATGGCGCAGCAGCTGACGAATCATCTTTCGTATCTCGAAGGGCAAAGCACGAGTCTCAAGAGTATGCTATCGAACGTGCAGGATACAGATGTTGCAGAATCCATTACACAACTTCAAGAGAATCAACTTATGCTCCAGGCGGCTCTCAATATTACTGCACAAATATTACCGAAAACATTACTCGATTATTTAGGTTAGTATGTATAAACGGAACATTGATGCGACGACAATAGGCGGAATAGTACTTGGCGTTCTTTCGATCTTCGGTTCCTTTTTTCTAGAAGGCGGAGAAATTGGAGCGCTGATTCTCTTACCAGCAATTATTATCGTCATTGGCGGAACAATTTCTGCGACAATGATTGGAACATCGCCAAAGTATCTTGTGACAATGGTAAAACTGTTGAAGCTTGTTATCTATCCGCCAATATATGACCTAAAAGGTATTATAAAAGAACTTGTAAACTATGCGACAATTGCACGGAAAGATGGCTTATTGACGCTTGATTCACAGCTATCAAAAATGAGCGATCCATTCTTAAGAAGAATTTTACGGCAGGCAATCGACGGCGCAGAACCAGAGGTGCTTCAATCAGTTGCTCAAGCAGAGTTAGACAGTATGTCCGATCGTCATTCGTATGGCGCCTTACTTTTTCAAAAGATGGGCGGATATTCCCCGACGATGGGAATTATTGGAACCGTGATGGGGTTGATTACCACGCTTGCTTCAGCAGGCGACGATCCTGATGTACTCATTCGACATATTGCGACTGCTTTTATCGCAACGCTGTGGGGCGTCTATATGGCTAACCTTGTGTGGCTGCCAATTTCAGAAAAACTTCGTCATCTTCACGATCAGGAAATGCTCTATCGTGAAATTATTGTCGAAGGTGTTCTGTCAATTCAATCGGGAGCTATTCCTTCAGTCATTAAAGCAAAGTTGACAAGCAAGCTTCCCCCAAGCGAGCAGGAATTTGAATAATGCAACTAAAGAAAAAACATACAGAGCAAGAAAATACCGATCGATGGCTGTTGACGTATGCGGATCTTATAACATTGTTGTTAGGATTATTTGTCATTCTCTATGGTATGTCAAAAATCGACATTGAACGTTATGAACAAGTTGCAGCGGCGCTGGGTGGAGTATTTGGTCGTGGAGAAGGCGGCGGAGTTATGGAGGGGAAAAAGCAACCCATTGATGCACTCACTCCACTTCAACGGGAACGAAATCGAATTCAACAAGAAATTCAAAATGCTGTTGGTGGTTTAACGAACAAGGGATTAGTTTCTTTAACGCAAAATGAACGCGGTGTTACTGTACATTTAACAGAAGAATTGTTGTTTCCTTCTGGTAGCGCCGAACTCAAGAGAAGCTCTCTTGCGGTGCTTGATACCATTGCATCTGTACTTGCGACGTTACCGAATGATATTCGTATCGAAGGGCATACCGATGATGTTCCAATTCATACAGAACGATTTCCTTCAAATTGGCATTTATCTGTTGCACGCGCGCTCAATACAGCAGTTTACATCATCGATAAGTACCATATGAAACCAGGCCAACTCTCTATTGCTGGATATGCTGAATATCGTCCTCTTGTTCCAAATACGAACGCTGAAAATCGTGCAAAGAACAGGCGAGTAGATATTGTTATTGTTACGAATGTTGTCAATGGAGTAATTACAGGAAAAGAATAATTATTTCAATAAGGAGCATTATGAAGTGGAATAATATACAATTTGGCGAGTTTGAATATGAAAAGGAACATGTTCTTCATTTTCCGGAGGGATTGTTCGGGTTTGAAGATCTTCACAAATTTATTTTAATCAACGATGAACAATCCGAACCCTTTCTCTGGCTGGTTTCGTTAGAAGATGAGCAGGTGAGTTTTCCAGTACTCGAGCCACACGCGCTTGTACCTACATACTCCCTTGGTACAGAAGACAAGGGCGATACGTCGCTTCTTGTTATAGTGGTACTTAAAAATCCACTAGAAGAATCAACTGTTAATATGCGAAGTCCTATTGTAATTAAGAATGCAACGCAAGAAGGAAAGCAAATTGTTCTGGAGAACGAAGAATATCCATTCTACTACCCTCTTTTTCAACAAAGTACTGAATCGACGAAAGGATGAATGTATGCTTGTGTTGGCAAGAAGAGTAAATGAAAGTATCCGGATTGGGGATAAAATAATCGTAAAAGTTCTCGCAATTCAAGAAGGACAAGTAAAACTTGGCATTGAAGCCCCGCAATCCATTGAAATACTTCGATGGGAAGTCTATGAGCAAATTGTACGTAACAATCAACAAGCAGCAACATCGCAAAAAAGAGATGTTACGGAAGCTGCAAAGCGGCTTCCTTCATCGGCTCGCACTGAGTTAAAGGGCGTTTATAAGGTCAATGGACAAAAAAAGAACAAACAAAAAAATGGGAAAAATACTCTAAAGGACTAAAAGTATGTTTGTTATTATTGGATTAGCCATAGTTATAATTGGAGTATTAGGTGGTTACCTCATCGAAGGCGGTCCTCTTATTGTACTTTTTCAGTATGCAGAGTTTATGATTATTGGTGGAGCGGCAATTGGTTCTTTACTCATCAGCACCCCGCCGGCAGTCCTAAAGCAAATGGTTGCTCAGCTTCCAACCTTGTTCAAAGCAAATCCATATAATAAGCAAGAGTATTTGAATTTATTGAAAACGATGTTTGAACTCTTCTCGATTGCACAACGAGATGGGTTGATCAATATTGAATCACATGTTGAAGATCCTCAGAATAGTTCTGTGTTTTCAAAGAATCCATTTTTATTAAAACATCATCATGCAATGAGTTACTTCTCGGATACCATGAAGCTCCTTCTCGGCGGCGGAGTTCCGCCTCAAGACCTCGAAGCGCTGTTAGACTCTGATTTAGAAACTCATCATTTTGAATCGTCAACGACGCCAATGCTCTTTCAAAAAATTGGCGATGCTTTACCTGGACTTGGTATTGTAGCGGCAGTCTTGGGTATTGTAATCACGATGCAAGCAATTGATGGTCCACCTGAAGAAATTGGACATAAAGTCGCCGCTGCATTGGTAGGAACATTTTTAGGCGTTTTAACTTCATACGGATTTGTTCAGCCAATTTCAACGAATCTTGAATTAGCTGGTCAGTATGAAGCAAAATATCTTGAGTGCATTAAAGCTGGAATTCTTGCGTATGCAAAAGGAAATTCGCCAATTGTGGTTGTAGAATATGCACGGCGCACGATACCATCTTCCGATCGCCCCTCGTTTACAGAAGTAGAAGAAGCGATGCGCGAAGCACGACAAATGAAACAGGAATAATTGTACAATGAGAGATCAAAACGAACAAATTCCAATTCGGGTCATAAAAAAGAAAGTTTCTCATGGAGGACATAGCGGCGGCGCGTGGAAGGTTGCCTATGCAGATTTTGTGACGGCAATGATGGCGCTTTTCATTGTACTGTGGATCGTTTCTCAAAGTAAGCAAGTCAAAGAAAATGTTGCCGGCTACTTTCGTGATCCAGTGGAGTATGAAGCGAAAGTAAAAGAGAATCGTAAGAATCGCCCGATGAATGAGGTACAGGTTCAAATGGAAATTCATCGACGAGAAGAAGAAGAAAAAAAGAAACTTGAATCACTTGGGCATTCGATTATTCAAAACCTCTCACAGGATCCATCGCTTGCTCAGCTACGCGAGCAAATTACCATAGAGCCTGTGAAAGAAGGATTACGCATCGAATTGCTCGATAAATCGGAGTCATTCTTCTTCGATATTGGAACAGCAACTCTTAAACCAGAAGCTGTAAAAGTACTTTCAATTATTGCAAAAGAAATTGGAAAGCTCCCGAATCAGATTATAATAGAGGGGCATACGGATAGCAGACAGTATTCCACAGTGATAGGGTATACAAATTTTGAACTCAGCGCAGATCGTGCCAATAGCGCTCGACGCGTTCTTCAAACACAGGGTCTAAGAAATGGACAAATTGTTGAAATTCGTGGATATGCTGATACCCGTCTTCGAAATAAAAATGATCCCTACGATGTATCGAACAGACGAATTAGTATCATTATTAAAAAAGTTGAAGGGAATGAAGAGAATGGAACGGAAACCAACGATTCTCGTCATTGAAGACGATCGCGCACAACTTCAAATGATAGCAGCGCTCCTTCAGGATGAAAACAAGTATACAGTACTAACAGCGGAAAATGTCAAAGCGGCCCGACGATTGCTTGAGAACCAGACTATTGATCTTATCATTAGCGATAACTATATGGAAGGGGAAACTGGATACGAATTTTGTAAATCAGTAAAACAGAATAAGGAAACGCAATCGATCATGTTTATGCTCCTTACTGCTGAACAGCGTGTTGACTATAAAGTGAAGGCGTTAGATCATGGAGCGGATGATTTTATTAGTAAGCCGTACAATCCAGAAGAATTTCTCTCGCGCGTTGGCGTACTCCTGCGATTAAAAAAACTACAAGATGATTTAGCGCATGAAAGTATTGAACTTCGTAGTGCAAATGAAACACTGAATGCTAATTTTGAAGGCGTTATCAATTTATTGACAAAACTTATCGCTTTTCGCATTCCAAATGCTGCGGGGAGAGGCGGAGAAGCAGCGCGAATGTGTCGTTGGATGGCTGAACGTTTTGGCAAAGAACAAGATGATTTGGTGCTTATCGATCTTGTTGCCAGAGTCCATGAAATTGGAAAAATCACAATCCCTGATGAGATTCTCCAGCGTCAACCGTACGAACTTACTCCAGAACAGAAGCATCGAGTAATAGAATCAACTCTCTTTGGTGAAATGCTTGTTTCAGGAATTCCACAATTCACAGTGTTGGCACAGTGGCTGCGGCATCAAATGGAAAACTTTGATGGAAGCGGTTATCCGGATAAACTTTTGGGTGAAGAAATTCCGCTCGAATCCCGATTACTCCGTGGAGTCAATTTTATTGAGGAGCTACCGCCTGCTATTCTGCGGGATTCGTCGGCAATGCAGGAGATACTTCAGAAAGCACGGAATACCATTCTTGACCCCAGAGTTGCACAACTTCTACAGGAATATCTCCTCTTGAGTTTTTACCCATCGTGGATTCAAGGCAAAAAACAAATTGGAGTCAATGACCTGCGAGAAGGAATGGTTCTAGCAGCAGATTTAGCGACAGGGAGCGGTAAAAAACTTCTTCCAAAGGATGCAAAAATTACATCCACAATTTTGGAACGAATTTTTTCCCAGCATCATTTCGATCCAATTATTGGCGGTATTTATATCTACGATGAAGAAGCGAAGAAGACTTAGAATATCTTTGCAGGGGTTGCAATTCGTACCACTTTCATTTAATTTATAACAGCAATTCGAAGATGGAGAGGTGGCCGAGCTGGCTGAAGGCGGCGGTTTGCTAAACCGTTATAGGGTTGAAAAGCTCTATCGGGGGTTCGAATCCCCCCCTCTCCGCCAAACCAATATTTCACTTCTATAGCAATCATTCCAAATTATTCAACAAGGAAAAATACAATAGTAGAAATACATAAAAATAATGGAGGGAAACGACTACCTTTGCGAGGTTCTCATGCATAATTTGGGTTAAATAATTTTAGTTATAAAATCATTTACAATTTGAATTCCAAAATATATAATCGTAATGACAAAGATCAATGAGGTTATCCAGACTATAACAACACGGGCTGTATCATTGACGCGATGCACTTTTTGGATAATTCTTAACACAGTATATTGACAAAGCGCCGATCCAAAACCCACGCCGACGCTAAAAGCTAAATATTCCATTGAACCATAATTGCGTAAAATTGAACTGTGGAGCAAATTGGCCATGTTTATCCAAAATGCTAACAACGTAGGATTTGAAAAAGCAAAAATAAATACAACTGATGCATCTTTTAAATGTTACATTAGCCTATTTGTCCCACCATTCGGTTGAAAACTATCTTTACCATGATTGTTGTCGATTTTTTCGGTATTACTTTACTTTTCGAGCTATGTATAGCTCAAAACTTGGCATTTCTTTATGTAATGTTGATTGAATTCAATTTCTTTGGTATCATTACATTAAGCAATCGAATTATAGAGGACATAAATCGAAACAAACAAAATCGAGATGAAAAGGGGAAGCCGTTTCACAACTCAAAATAAAATTGAAACTTGAGTTTTAAGGTGTCATTTTTTGAATAACAAAAAACAATATTTATGAATAGAGCTATTTTAAGCCAGCAGATCAATGGAGCAGTCATTGAGAGATTGAAGAACGATCCCTCTATGTTTTCATCTTTTTTGCAAAATCAAAATGATCGCACCATTATTTTTGTTTTAGAAAAACTTGGCAGATTAGAAAATGGTTACAGTAAAGAGCCGTTGCTAAATTTGCTTCATCATTCTAACGAAAATGTAAGAGCATTAACAATAAAGAATTTAGCGAAGCTGGAAGAGGTTAGTCTTTTGCCTATTTTTGTTAAGTTTGCAAGTAACGATGAAAGTACCTCGGTAAGAAGAGAAGCTGTCTCTGCTATTGGAAGGCTTAGAAATGAGAAAGCGATTCCTTCCTTGGTAGAATTTTTGAGAGATAAAGATCCAAAAGTTGTTATGCAGGCAATAAGAGGTTTATTAGTATTCTCATCTAAGCCGACTATCAGGAATGAATTGACCAAAATACTAAATCACCCGAATGAGTTAATAAGAGAAGTTATAAACAAAGAAATCAATGGAATTCAACATCGAGCAACAAGTCACCAAAAGCATGATGAGTTTCCATTATTTTTGAAAAATATTGTAGTCCATGGAGATGTTCTAGAAGTACTGAAGTACGTTCCGGATGAATCCGTCCATTTAACATTTACATCTCCACCGTACTATAATGCAAGAGATTATTCAATATATCAAAGTTACGATGAGTATTTAATTTTTTTAGAAAAAGTATTTAATGAAGTTCATCGTATTACAAAAGAAGGTAGATTTTTTGTCCTCAATACTTCGCCGATTATTATCCCAAGAATCAGCCGGCAACATGCAAGCAGAAGGTATCCTATACCGTATGATATTCATCCGTTTCTCATAAAAATGGGATGGGAATTTATTGATGATATTGTTTGGCTGAAGCCAGAAGCAAGCGTGAAGAATAGAAATGCGGGATTTTTGCAACATAGGAAACCACTAGCGTATAAACCTAATGCTGTAACTGAAATGTTGATGGTGTATCGTAAAAAAACAGATAAACTAATTGATTGGAATATTAGACAATATAGTTGGGATAAAGTAAAAAAAAGTAAGGTTACTGAAAAATATGAGACAACGAATGTTTGGCGAATAGATCCAACATTCGACAAAGTTCATAGCGCAGTATTTCCAATAGAGCTTTGTAATAGAGTAATAAAATTTTATTCCTTTGTCGGTGATTTAATATTTGATCCATTTGCTGGTAGCGGAACACTCGGTATAGCGGCAATAAATCTAAATCGTCATTTCTTTTTAACAGAGAAAGAGAGTAAATATATTAACAGAATTAGTGAAGAATTAAATAAATGTGGCGATTTATTCAATCAGGAAAGTCAACCTAGATTTGTTGACATCCATGAATTTATTAATTTATCAAAAGAAGAAATATGACGATCACTGAGCAAGTCGCAAAAAACATTATTACGAAATTACTAAAAGGCGAAGACTATAGGATCGAGGTCGTAACTTTAATTAACGCTGGATTTTTACAATTTGCAGTTGATTTCTTCAAAAACATTGTCGATGCAAAATTAAAGAACCAAAATATTACCGTTGATTGGTATAAAAACGAATTTCTTAGCCCAACTCTGCCGGCAAGAGATATTGCAATTAACGCTGGATTAAACAAAAAAACTATTCACAACATGTTTAATTCTTCAACAAAAGAAATAGTAATTGATGCATCGAATGAACACTATGATTCTTTGTATGAAGCGATAAAAAATCTTGTTGAGACAGAAAACGAGTTAGACCTTACACTCACCATTAAATTTAAAGGAGTAAGCGTTGATTTAAATATCAGTGAGAGTTTAATAGTGATAAACACTCTTGCAGTAAAACGAGCAGAGTTAAGAGGCGGTCTTTGGAGTACTGCTGGTAAAAGAGTGGAGAAACCATTAATGCTAACATTATGTAAGTTATATGATGTATCGAATGAAAATTATGCTGTCAAAATTAAAGGCAAAGATATTCAGGACGTGGATTTTGAGAGAGAGGTGGATTTTTATTTGGTGCGAGGGAAGAATCAGTATAAATGTGAAGTTAAACTGATGGGGAGAGGGAACCCGGAAAGCGCGGATACTGTCATTGCAAGGAATAGCAAAGTATTTGTAGCCGATAAACTCTCGGAGACGAATAAAAAACAACTTAATAGCTTAGGCGTTGAATGGGTAGAGTTAAGGAGTAAAGATGGATTCCAAAGATTTGAAAGAGTATTAAACCATTTAAAAATTCCTCATAATAAATTGCCTCGCGATGTAGACCAAAAATTAGAAAAAATTTTTAGTGAAATCTTTCAGTAGCAAAGACAATTCAATAAGGTATAGTAAAGAATATTGACAATGCAAAGTTGGACAAGATTTTTGATGTAGGTAGTGACTAATTCATATTTGAAAATGTTCAGGTCGCTTTTTACGGCGTTTTGCTCAAAATTAGGCTTTTCTCTATATCTTGTATCAAATTTAATCATTGACTCAAATGGTACTCAATTACGATAATAAAAAATCCGAAAAGGAAATTTTAGAGAATACTCCCCGAGCGATTCTAGAACATAGTGAGGGAGATCCTTCTTCGAGTAATAAACTTATTCAAGGAGACAATCTCCCGATTTTAAAAACGTTAAGGGAAAATTATAATCTTTATGGAAAGGTAGATTTGGTTTATATCGATCCGCCCTTTGCAACTAACGGCAATTTTAAGATTGGCGAAGATAGAGTTAGTACTATTAGTCAAAGCAAAAACGATGAGATTGCATATAGCGATACGTTAACCGGCTCAAGTTTTCTGGAATTTTTTCGAGAACGATTAATTTTTTTACGAGAATTGATGTCTGATGAAGCGTCAATCTATTTACACATAGATTATAAAATCGGGCACTATGTCAAAATTATTATGGATGAAATATTTGGGAAGAAAAATTTTAGAAATGATATTACAAGGATAAAATGTAATCCTAAAAATTTTGAGAGGAAAGCATTTGGCAATATTAAAGATCTAATCCTTTTTTATTCTAAGTCCGACGACTTAAAATGGAATGATCCGAGAATGCCATTCACTCAAGAAGATATTGAAAGACTTTTTACCAAAGTTGATGAGAATGGCAGAAGATATACAACGATACCGCTTCATGCTCCCGGTGAAACCTCAAATGGGAAAACATCTCAACAGTGGAAAGGAATAAAACCGCCGAAGGGGAGGCATTGGCGTAGCGCCCCTGAAATTTTAGAAGAGCTGGACAAAAAGGGGTTGATTGAATGGTCTAAAGCCAAAGTACCTCGCAAAAAAATTTATGCAGATGAACAAATAGGGAAAAAAATGCAAGACATCTGGGAATTTAAGGACCCTCAATATCCCTCCTATCCTACCGAAAAAAATCTTGATTTATCGAAGTTCATTATTCAATCGTCCTCTAACGAGGGTGATTTGGTCCTTGATTGTTTCTGTGGTTCAGGCACAACATTGGTTGCTGCTCAGGAGTTAAAGAGAAATTGGATCGGTATAGATAAATCGAGCCATGCAATTAGAGTTACAAAAGAAAGGTTATCTGCTTTACAAGGAAATTTATTTTCCGAGAACAATTATGAATTCCTAATCCAAAAAGAATTGTAATTTTAATGCTACCAATTTGTTTCTCTCTCCGTCGTTGTTGAAATACCATCCGAACGGATTATAAAAGTAATTTCTGAAGCAATCAGCTTGAAACCTATGTTAGATTGGTACCATTCTTAAAGAGAAAATGGAATTATTTCTTCAGGGCTTTTTGTGATTTGCTGACGGGCGGATTCCATCCGCTGCGATCCCATTTTATTAGTTCGACAGAAATTGAACCAAGCATAACGTTCAAAGTTGCTTTAATAGGAATGTAAGTGGAGTCATTGCTAAACCACCCCATAAATGGTCTACTCAATCCAAAGACACCCTGGAAGTAAGCGTATTCATCGAACTCAAGAACATCGACAGGATAATCGACCAATCCAATTTTTGCGTCGGTTCGCTTTCGATAAAAATTTAATGTAGTTGTGCCTTCTTTAGACGATAGTTGGCACAGAGTATTTTTTGCACACGAGCTATAAATAAAGAAAATCAAAAGGAAAATTCTGGGAAACTCATTTATCCTTACTACTGCCTTAGATGTGAACTAGTAGAAAAGAGATGAAAGAATTTTCAGCTCTACAAGATTTTGCTCTATAGTCGTTTTGAATATTGCTTGACCAGTACTATGCTAACAATCAAAGGCACAGCAAAACCACACAACTGAATTAGCCACAAACCAAATCGGGGATCATGCGTACCACTCATTGGAAACAACCATGCCAATATCATATACAATGCCGATGAGATAATAAACAGAATTCCTATAAAACGGTTGACCTTGTACCACGCCATTGCATCAGACAATGTCTTCTGCGTACGAAAACCGTAGAACCGATTTCTTGGAATCATCGCAAATATTAGCGGCAGCGAAAGGATCGCAATCATAACAGATGGCACAAAAAATGGCTGATGAATCATTCTCGCTCTCCTATCTAACATTTGTATAGCTAGAACGTCTTGGTTATCCGGACGAATCAGGTTGGTGCAGTCGCTAGATTAAGATGTTATTAGCTATTCGAAAAAATTTTCCTATTGGAATATCCATCATCGTTGTATTTAGGATATAAATCTAAATTTTCTTGAACGGCAATCCGCCGTAAATCAAATTCCAATGTCTAGTGGAGTCGGAACATTACTTATTTCTCATAGAGTTTGTACATGCCATCTTCTTCTTTTATTATGAACTTTCCACAACGGAGGTTTTCAATGCCATCAAGGAACTTCTTTTCATCATATCCAATCATATGTCCATTTTTTACCCATTTGAACAATACAGTGATGTGCTGTAAAGAAAGATCATCGTATTTAACTTTCATAAAGTTCAGATCGCTCTTACATGTACTTTCTTCGTAATCTGGGCGTGGCGCAGGAATCGAAAAAATTTCTTTCATTAAAAATCTTTCTATATGGTTATTAATATGTTTGATAAATGTTCATTTATTGCAAGAATGCTTTCAGTTAGTCCCTTGTTCTCCCGTGTTTGACAATCTTCCAGTTTCCGTCTTCACCCATTTTGCTTATGGTAACTTCATTCCCTTCTTCGATATTCTGACATTAATTTTATAATCCTTAATTGTTGTCTCTGAAGCAGCAATCATTAGCTTCTTCTTCATTTCTTCAAGATTAGCGACGCTGCTCCATTCATCATTCTTCTTCACATGTTTATAGAAACTAATAAACTTAATATAGGCTTATGTATGTCTAATTTCAACTGTATCAGAATTAACTCAATAAACGAAATAAAATACAGATTGCGATGCTGTGCAGGATTTTTTCTTATTGCACGAGCGCTATAAGTTAATTCTTCGTTCTCCCGTGTTTGACAATCTTCCATTTTCCGTCTTCATCCATTTTGCTTATGGTAACTTCATTTCCTTTTATCCAGAATTCTAGTCCACGCTCGTCGCTATATCTTGCACCAGAGCCAGAAACAAGTTGAGGAAGGGTATATTCTTTACCGTCTTCCGTGATGATTTTTACGAAATTCAGACTGCTGTCAGACAAGGAACAGAACCTTGCTTTGATTTTAGAACCATCATCGCATTGATAGGTATATTCTCTTCCTAAAACTACCTTAAGATTATCTGAATTTTCATGAACGCAACCAGTCGCCAATAAGAGCAATAAAATGTTGAGTAATATTCCAAGCCTTCGAGAATTCAAAAGCAACCTATGAAAGCACTGATTGCAGAAGGAATAAGTAAGTTCGAAATTACTTGATAGCAAGGGAACATTAAGTCTCATAAATATAATGTAAAATGAAATGTAATATGGTGCAGCGAAGGTGACACTAATTTGATATTTTACTAGTTACATGTCCTCGGTAAAAAAAGACATTTGACAAGATTCATTATCTTTAATTTGGGCTGTAGAAAGCTCATGAAAATTTATCCCATCTTTGTTGAAATTCACTTGTGTCACCGTGAAAGATTTGTAGTGTCCACTTTGTGTGAAACCGGTTCCCCTTTTCTTTTTCTCAAGCATCTCTTTAACTGGTGTAGCGATTATATCTTTTTTTATGCATTTTTCCCCGAGCCGAGGTGGCTTTCCGGGCTTAAATCCTTTGTAACATGCTCTCATTATGGAGCCTAATAACAAATCGGAAACTTGAAGGAAATTTGCATGTATGTACTCTTCAGTATTAACTAGATATTTCTTGTGATTAGACGGTAAATGAATAATGGCAGCATCTGAAGCAAAAGAAACATAATTACGTAACGGGCTTTTTCCATATAATTCATCATAAGTCAATCGCCAAACAACTCTTTCTTCATCCATCTGCCTATGATTAGGTTCCCCATCTGAAATTATCTGAATAACTTCAACAGAATTAGATTCATCATAAAGGTAATGGCAAGAACCTTTAAGTAATATTCGCAATAGAGTCTCATCGTGTCTAAGCATTTGTTCTTTACGCGAATTACCGCCGTAAATGTTCCGGTCATTATTTTTAGGATAAAAAATTGCAGCTACTTTACAGTGTAATGGATAGTCGAAAATATCTGTGGATTTGCTTCGGAGTGCATCCACTGCAAGAGCGATTACTTGATAGTATGCATAATCGTATTTGTTCCAAGTTCGACCACTTATTTCTGAAAAATGCAGCTTACCATCACAAGCATATTCTTGGCGATATTGCATTAATTGATCAAAAAGCATCTTCTTTGGGTAATACTCATTAAAAGTATTCCCGAATAAAGGCGTTTCAGTTTTGACAGACAGAGTAATAGGAATAAAAAACAGTACATGCCCTTTAAAATTCTGTCCAGAGATATTGTTAGTTTCATCGTGATAAACAATAACACGGTGTAACATAATCATCTGCTGTTCTTATAAATGTGGAATAGAGGTTTACTAATCTATGTTGCCAATTGTATGTGTATTCTTTATTATCGCTTAAAGTATCCACTTGTAGCGCATAACCTTTGAACAATCTATTCAGATATCCTGTTCACAAGCATCTCTCATAATTAATTTACTGTTCGAGCCTCAAAAAGTGTTACTTATAAATACTCCTTACCAAATAATATTGCAAATACCATTTTCAATGTCAATTATCCGAACCAGCCAGCCGGCTATTGTTGCGATTTGAAAATTGGTTGAAATTCTTCTTTGTAGGTAGGAGGAAGGGGTGGGTAAGGCGACTGCTATATAATCCAGCCAGAGCCCTGGTTGGTTACCATTTAAATTTTTTCCGGGCAAAAACTACGGCAACGAACGATGCAAGCGCGAGGACGAGAATAATCCAGAATGCGTACTCTTTATCTTGCATCGGAATTGGAACATTCATAGAGAACACGCTTACAACAAAGGTCGGAATCATAATTCCAAGCATAACAATGTTAAGGGTCTTCATCAAGACGTTGAGGTTGTTGCCAACAATGGAAGCTCGTGCATCCATCAAGCTGGCTAAAATGTTGGAGTGAATCTCCGCTTGCCGATAGCATTGTGTGTTTTCGATGTTGAGATCGTCGAGCAACTCGATCTCATCTTCGGTGAATCCAAATTTCGATGCATTGTACTTGAGCTTCTCGATGAGTATTCCGTTCGAGTTGATCGAATTAAGGTAGTAAACCAAACTCTTCTCTAATGTAAAAAGATTGAGAAGATACTTGTTCTCCATCGCTGTGTTGATTTTGCTTTCAAGCTCATCGGTAATGAGTGTGAAGATTCGCAAATGTTCGAGGAAGTGGTAAATGGAACGGAAGATGAGTTTCAGTACAAGCTCATTGAGAGAATGAACTGTCGTAAAAAGTTTTCCATCGAAGAGTGGAATGTCCTCACTCATTACAAGATAGAGTCGGTCTCGAAACAAAAATATTCCGCAGGACGTAACTTTGAAGAGTAATTGATCTTTGCCGGAATAATTCCGCGGACGTTTGAAAATGATTGCCGTGTGGTCAGCTTCGAATTCTAATCGTGAAAGTTCGTCAGGATCAAGAGCTGAGGCTAACGTATGTTCGTCAATAGTGGTTTGCTGAAGGAGTTGCTGCCGCTCTTCATCCGTTGGACTCGCAATAACAACGATGGTACCTGCTGATGAATCCACTGGCGCTATTTTATTATTCGAAAGTGTAAAGTACTGAATCATTACTTTCCCTAATTTTCACATCACAGATTTAAACATAGGAATTCTTTTCCAAAAAACACACGATTATTTAAGGAGGAACAAATAATATTTTCTTCCTTGTTGAGTTCACAAATTTTTTTATCTTATAATAAGACTAAATGAGGAGATTCTAATGGCAACGACACCAAAATATGTTTTCTTGGACGGAAAGATTCTTCCGTATGAAGACGCTCGTATTGGCTTAATGACACATGGTTTAAATTATGGCACCGGTGTTTTCGGCGGCATTCGTGGATATTGGAATGCTGAACGCCAACAAATGTATGTGTTCAGGCCGCACGATCACTACACGCGATTCCTCAACTCATCGAAATTGTTGAGGATGCAATTGCCGTATTCGAAAGAACAGCTCACGGAAACAACGCTCGAACTCATTCGACGAATGGAATATCGTGAGGATGTTTATGTTCGTCCGCTCGCATTCTATGGCGATGAATTGATTGGCGTACGGCTTCACGATCTTACGCCGCGGGTTGCAATTATTATTGTACCGTTTAGTTCCTATGTTGATAAACCGCAGCCAGCGCATGTTACAATTTCATCATGGCGGCGCGTCGACGATAATATTATTCCTGCTCGTGGAAAAGTCTGTGGCGCGTATGTAAACTCTGCGCTTGCCAAAACGGATGCGTACGTCAATGGATTTGAGGAAGCTATTGTGCTCGATGGCTCAGGGCACGTATCAGAGGGTTCATCGGAAAATGTTTTTATGTTTCGCAATGGAACGCTTTTAACTCCTCCGATCAATGAAAATATTCTTGAGGGAATCACTCGTCGCACTGTTCTTCAACTTGCGCAGGAAGAGTTCGGCGTAAAGGTTCAAGAACGCTCTATTGATCGCACTGAGTTGTTCCTTGCCGATGAAATATTCCTTTGTGGTACCGGTGTGCAAATTATTCCAGTTACGCAAATCGATCATCGGCAAATTGGCAATGGTCAGATTGGTTCTTTGACACAAGGATTAGTCGATTTATATCTGAACATTATTCGTGGAAAGAACGAACGTTATAAAGCGTGGGTAACGCCTGTGTACTAAATTGAAGCGATAAATACTCAAGATTCTACATCATTTCAAAATTTTTTTGAACATTTGATGGATGACAATGAATTTTACACTATTCTTTGAAAGAAAAAAGGCGTATGTTTCAATAACTTCTTTAGAAGAAAGACTTGCGTTTTTTTCACAACACACACATAAGGATAGTATAATGAAGTATACAATTGGAGTTAATTTGGTTGTAGCGATTGCATTGGTTACTGGCGCTGCATTTGGGCAAACCAGCACAGCGCCAAAAACAGATAAACAGAAAGTAAGCTATACAATCGGTATTAGTCTTGCAAAGGATTTTAAGGCGCGCAATATCGAGGTTGATCCTCAAATGTTGTATCAAGGATTGAAGGATGAACTGGGAGGAAAAAAATTAGCGCTTACTGAACAAGAAATGGAAATTGTGATGCAAAAATTTCAACAGGAGATGACAACAAAGATGGAAAAAATACAGAAAGAAGAAAGTGTAAAGAATCGTCAAGCGGGCGATACATACCTTGCGCAAAATAAAAAGAAACCCGGCGTTATTACTCTGGCAGATGGATTGCAGTATCGTATTATCAAAAAAGGGAATGGACCAAAACCGACTGCAACGCAAACAGTCAAAGTGCACTATCGTGGTACCTTTATCGATGGTAAAGAATTCGATAGCTCGTATAAACGCGGTGAGCCAGCTGAATTTCCAGTCAATGGCGTAATTCCTGGTTGGTCTGAAGCGCTGATGCTTATGCCGGTGGGTTCTAAATGGGAAGTTGTGATTCCGCCTGATTTAGCGTACGGAGACAATGGTGCAGGCGCTGTTATTCCTCCCGGTTCAACTCTTGTTTTTGAAGTAGAACTTCTCGAAGTAAAGTAATATTGAAGTAACTATGGAAGTCATCCAACAGTTTATTGAATTTGTGCTCCATTTGGATGTGCATCTATTTGAATTATGCACAACTTATGGAGCATGGGTTTATGGAATTATTTTCGTAGTCCTATTTTGTGAAACGGGATTGGTTGTTACACCTTTTTTGCCTGGTGATTCACTCTTGTTTGCTGTTGGCTCATTAGCAGCTATCAAAGCATTGAATCTCTGGATTGCTATTCCACTCTTTATTGCTGCAGCGTTTGCCGGCGATACCGTGAACTACTGGATAGGCGCTTATGTGGGACCAAAAATTTTTTACAAAGAAAATGTTCGATTTCTAAATAAAGAATATCTTGAGCGTACCCACCGCTTTTATGAAAAGCATGGTGGAATTACCATCCTCATTGCGCGATTCCTCCCAATTATTCGAACGTTTGCTCCTTTTGTTGCAGGAATCGGAAGCATGACATATCTTCGATTTTTAATCTATAATTTAAGCGGCGGTATTCTCTGGGTGTTGCTTTTTGTGTTGGGTGGATATTTCTTTGGAAATATTCCATTCATCCAGGAACATTTTTCCTTAGTTATTATTGCATTGATACTCATTCCGGGCTTGCCCGCCGC